>CAZWDG010000017.1:0-12985 GCA_964633075.1 uncultured Candidatus Brevefilum sp. | reverse complement strand
ATTTAATATTGAATGTAATTTCCTTATCTGGAGTCCAACTTCCCCATCGGCTTTTCATATAAAGATAGCGAGTATTTATTTGCCCAAATCCTTCCCCTAGTAATTGATAAGCATACCTTTCAAGTCGTCTATCGATTAACATTTGGGCATGGGTAGCATACCATTCCATCATTAATTTTTTTATGTGCTCTGTATCATCTATTTTCATTGTCCTGGCAATAAAGAACTTTCCCTTTAGTTTTACTTCTTCCTCTTTACCTTTCAGTATTCTTAATCGATATTGTCTTCCGAGATAATAATGGGTCTCTCCACTGACATATTCTCTTTCTGGTTGTAAAGGGTGGAATTTATCAAAATAATAAATTTGTTTGAGAATCCATCGACCACGTTTTTGTATCTTTCTTTCTATTTCATCAAGTGCACTTTTGATTGGTGCTTTTACTAGAACAGATTTGTCCGGTTTGACTACGATTGCTAAGTTCTTTCTGTCCTCATAAATCAAACGATACTCAATAGTTGACCGTCCATAATTAAATTCCAAGTTTTGCGTAATAATTTTGGCTTTAGATGACATCAGCTCTCCGAACCATAGCAACGCTTAAACAACGTTCTAGGATATCATCTATCGTATCAAATTCAAGATCAATGCAATTATTTTCAGCAAATTCAAATAGCCAATCTTCTATTTCCAAACTCATTTTATTTTTAACATCCTCATTATCTATCCATTGAACAATAAGATTGTGTTCTATGATCTCATCAATTGCTAAAGATATTTCTGCCAATGCATCTTTTTCAGGTAACTTCTCCTCAATACTCTGACTGACTATGCCAAAATAGGCTTTAGCAATCTCTTTTCCTTCTATTCTAGCAGGGATTTCATCCCCGGTTCGGTTCACAACAGAATTCATAATTTCTGTGACGTGGCTAAGGTACGCGTTTTCGTCAATTCTCCGCTGCCGATAATCATCAATCACCTTTTGCAGCATATCAGAGAATCGTTGATAAAAGACAGGGTCTTCATCCATCCGTTCATAAATTGTTCGGTTAGTGCGGTGGGCAATCGTGTCGGCTCTTGCTGAAACTGATTCAAGTTTAGAGACCTCTTTTGAAAATGCTTCTTTGTCAAATATATTTATTAATGGCGTGATCTGTTCGGTAGTTTCTGTACCGACATGCACATCCAAGAGCTTTTGGATTTTGGGTTCATATTCTGAGAAATCAAGTGTTTCAGCATATCGGCGTTTTACAGATGTTCTTAACTTAGTAAAGAACTTAAGGTCATATTTGTACTTTTTAATATCGTCCGGAGGAGTTTTCTCCCAAAATATGACACTTGCAAGTGCGACCGACAACGTTTTAGAATAAGAAGTTAGACGCTCATAGAATTTGTCACGCATTTCCTGATTCGCCAGGAATTGCTCATATTCTTCAACATCATTTTTATTCTTGATCTCCTTGAAGGTGTCCCAAAGAACGGTGTGGGTTTGAGAAAGTTTTTGAACTTCTGTGGCAATATCAGTAAGAATATTTTTAAGATCTTTAGGATCAAATTCAGGCAATTTACTATATAAATCCAAAGCATCATTGAGATTTCCTAACACCCCTGCATAATCAATGATGTATCCATAATCTTTACCTTCGTAAAGCCGGTTTACTCTAGCAATCGCCTGGAGAAGAGAATGTTCTTTTAATGAGCGTGTTAAATATAAAACAGTGTTTCTAGGTGCATCAAAGCCGGTTAATAATTTATCAACAACGATGATGATCTCAAGGTCATTTCCATATTTAAATGCATTGATAAGTTGCTTATTATATTCCTTCTCGCTTCCATACTTATTCATCATGACTTTCCAAAAGCGTTGAACTGCCTCTTTGTTCTCTGAATGAATATCCGTTTCTCCTTCTCGCTCATCTGGACCCGAGATCAATACCTCAGAATTGACGATCCCTATTTCTTCTAAGTAATCACGAAACAACAAAGCATGTTCTTTATCCTGAGCAACCAATTGACCTTTGAAACCAGTGCCTTGCCAATTATCTCGAAAATGGATGCTGATATCCCAGGCAATTTCCCGTACTTTCTGAGCAGCCTTATTAAGCGGATCTGTGGCAGCAAACCTTTGTTTGAGATAGACAGCTTGCTGCTCGCTGATCTGTCTGGTTTCACGCTCAAACCATTTATCCATCTCTGATTTATTTACCACCTGATGAACATGACGACCTTCATAAAGTAATTCCACAACTGCTTTATCTGCAACAGCCTCATCAATAGTATAGGTGTCAATCATTCCACCGAACTGTTCTACAGTATCTTTATCTTTCTTAATTACCGGTGTGCCAGTAAATCCTATATAGCAAGCATTTGGCAATGCTTGACGCATTCGGGCGTGAAATGTGCCATATTGGGTTCGATGGCCTTCATCCACCAGCACAAATGTATTTGGATCTTTGATTTTTGTTTTACCCTTACCTACAGCTGCTTCAAATTTGTTAATTACAGTTGAAATAATCCGTGATTTTGCAGAAATCAATAATTGAGATAATTCTTTACCAGTGGCGGCTTGATTTACTTCGTGACCAGTTTGCAGGAAGTTTTTCTTCAGTTGGTCATCAAGTTCAATCCGGTCTGTGACCAGGATTATTTTATAATTTTCAATATCATCCGACATGGCGATTGCCTTAGCTAACATGACCATGGTTAGCGATTTGCCACTTCCTTGGGTATGCCAGATAACACCACCTTGGCGGAATCCATTATCTCCTAATTTGCTTATCCGCTTCATTATTTTTTCAACAGCAAAGTACTGCTGGTAGCGTGCTATTTTTTTATCTGGACCATCAAATAGGATGTATTTATAGGTTAAATCCAACAGTCGGTCAGGACGGCAGAGCGCATATATCATACGATCCTGAACTGTGACTTTACGTTTGGTATTTAAGTCATTCACAGCCGGAATACGGTAAGCCATGTTAATTTGTTTGCTTGCATCAATCAGCTTGCTGTGCTTTTCATCATCCAAAGGCTGAAGTACCTTTTTTCTCACCTCAGCTTCAAATAGATCATTTCCCACTTTTTCTTTCCAAACACTCCAATATTTCATCTCTGTGCCAGCTGTTGCGTACTTTGCCTCATTACCACATATGCCTAACACGATCTGGGCGTAGTGGAAGAGGTGTGGGATATAACCTTCTTTTTGATTTCTGATATTCTGGGAGATTGCCTGTTTGAGCGGATCCTTAATATCGCTGGATTTACACTCGATTATAACAAACGGTATTCCGTTAACGAATAATATAATATCCGGTCGACATGTGTCTCTAGTGCCTTCACGTTCTACTGCATACTCTTCGGTAACATGGTAAACATTTTTCTCTGGATGTTTCCAGTCAATATATTTCAAGGAAAAACTTCTCAAATCTCCCTGTATTGATTGCTGTAAACTTTTTCCAAGTGTAAGCGTGTCGTAAATTTTTTCATTACTTCGCACCAAGCCATCTGAAATCTCAACTTTTAATGCTTCAACGGCGCTGAGAATATTCCCTTCGGTAAAAGGAAACTCCATCCCTTTATATTGAATATAATTATTCTCCCGTAACCAGGGGAATAAAATACCTTCTAACAGTACATTACGAAGTCTACTGCCACGTAACTGCCTGGCTTCTTCTGGAGTGAGGTAGGTGTACCCTAAATTTTGTAATAAATGAAGTGCTGGGATTTGGGAGGTGGTTTGTTCATTTAATTTTGATTGATCCATAGTCCTTATCCTACCAGTCTTTTGGTTTGTGGAACGATCCCGTGGCATCAGTCAATGTTGGCGGAAATTGTGATGCCTTGATGACGCCCTGGCGAATTTGTTTTATAAAGAGGGCTTCATCTTTCAAATCTTTTGAGGCGTGTTTTTGGGGATTCAAAATACCCACAGCCAATCCTAAATCTTGTTGAACAATTTGGATTGATGAGAGTAAATCCGAATCATTAGATACAACTGCTCCCAACTCATATCGTCCCTGATACCCGTCATGTAATAGGTGAACAGCAAGGTTCACGTCCGAACCTTTTTCTTCTGTTTTGATAACTTCAACATATTTTGGTTGTTCATTATTGGGATGTGCAACCCGCATCCACTTAAAATGTTCTGAATAATGACCTTCAATTATTTGTAGATTAGCTATAGTGCGTAATGCTCGCCAATAGACTTGCTGTCGAATGTGCTTTTGCGGATCATTTCCGCGAGAAAATACTTTCGCAGTGAAATACTTGATGCCAATAATCTGATCCTTTGGCAGCAGCAATTTGCTCATTTGATGAATATTAAGCCATTTATAGGGTGTATCCTTTACACAGCCGTAATAGAGATTGAAACCATCCACATAAACGATCGTTCTCACTGTTCTCCCTCCTTAAACCGCAGAGGCGGCTAAGCCGCCTCGCACCCCGTCTCGAAAGATCGGGGGAAATGTATTATTAGTATAGCAGAATACTGTGGTTAAATCAATACCCTTGATTTGATTTTCGTTCATACTGAATTCTTTCATAGACATCTACCCTTCTGGTGGATACGGGTCACCGCCGTGGCTGTTCTTGCGCTGGATTTTGCCATCCTTTCCGTGAATGTAAAGCTCACTTTCTTCTTTCTTGCTATTTGTTCGAGCTTTGTCAATCGCGGTTGATTTCTTATTATGATGAGAGACAGGCTTCTTCTGCCCACCTTTCTTGACATCCCAACCGCCATCGGGATTGGGAACAACGTGAGTGGTTTTCTTTTTCTCAGGCATCATTTTCCCCTTCGCCGTTGATTGATGATTTCCAACTTGATAAACCAAATTTCAAACCTTGAGCAATCGTTTCAATTGAACTGAGCATATCTTCAACATCCTGAGCTGTAATCACAATTTTCCTCCCTAGATCGGCTTCTGGATCATTGGTCATCTGGAGATAAGCAGCATCCACAATCCCATCATTATGTGAGATCAGATGGCGTTTCTGGAAATTTTGCACGACAATCTCCCAATCTTCAGATGGCAAGCCTTTTACAAAGTCGAAACCGAACTCATCCTGGATTCTGTCGTGAGCACTGCTGATATTTTGGAAGGATATTCTAAAGTCAGACTTTCCTGCATTCTTTGTGAAAAGGCGTACGCTGTTTCTGCCAAAGGAATCGAAAGCGGAAACAATGTCTTCCAAGGCGTTATGAACCAGAAATTCTTGGAACTCAGAATTTTCCTCATCTTTTGCCTGAGCAACCAACTTCCTTACCAGATCCAAATTTGCTCCGAGAATTTGGAGGGTGTTATCCACCCCACAGTTTGGACAATATGCAAATTTTCCAAAAACAGTATACTCTAGAGTGCAATTCTCACATGTAAGATGTGTTTCCAGTTCTTGTTCTGCGTAATAGGCTATTGGGCGATAAGAATGCTTGTAATCAACACGTAGTTGGATGAAGCTATTCTTAGTTAACCTAAGGAGGCTTCTATCCCATTTTTTCACTTCTACATCAATTGCTTTTTGAACCTCACGTAATGCAATACTCTCAATATAAGACACCTGCTCTTTGGTAAAAAACTGATCCTGGGTACTTTCATAGCCACAATAAGGGCAAAAACTTTTGTTATAACCTTCATCCATCACCCCCGTACCAAATTTTATTTTGAAATACCCCTCACACTCTTCTACTGGACATTCTCTGCCAGTAAATCCATTATCATCGGTTGGTAAGGATATTTTCATGCCGTCAATCGAGTCAAACATCAATCCTCCTCTACACCCTCACACGCACCTCGCCAGTGAGAAGCTTTTGCATCAAGCCTCGCTTTTCATCTTCAAGCGTTTCCAACTTGGACACTAATAGTTTGATCTCCTTATCTAAAACCATCAATGTATTACCAATCTTCTTTTGTTCTTCGACAGACGGAACCTTAACTTTTATCTTTAGGAAATTTCTTTTACTCATCACCCGATTCCTGCCAGCACCACCTGGAGAGACCACCCCGAGGTCATAGAAGAATCTTGGCGTATGCATTAGGTATCGGAAAAATTCGGGAACAACTTTTTTTGTATCAATCTTGTATGTCGGGAAACGGTGTGAGACGTGAGCAAAATCACCATCTACCTCAACCATAGCTATGGCTCCCTCCCAGGCAAACGTAATACTAACAATCAAGTCTCCCTCACGAACCTGATAAAGATGGGTCATATTAACTTTACTTGGATCATCAACAATTGTAATAAAAGTTCCTTTTCCATGGCTCCTCACACCTAACCTGAGGTAGGCGGTACCTGGCTTTTCTACTTTCCGAAGTTTCATCTTAAGAAACTGCCCAAGTGAAATTTCCTTCCAGTCTTCACCAAATCCCTGAAACCGCACCTTCCCCGTAAGCAATTGTTGCATCAAACCTGTTTTTAACTGCTCCTTTGCATCTATTTTCTCACTTACCAACTCCATCGCCCTATCCCAACGGCCGAGAATTTCCGCAATTTTTTCTTGTTCAGAGAGAGGTGGTACTAATATCCAGATCTTATTTAGATCATTTCTGTTGATCTTTGGCATCCCTGTACGAGTAGATACTGATATTGATTGTCTAAGGAAAAGGCTGGATAACATATATTGATGCAAGTACCGCTTATCAATTTTTCCCTTTTTCCAAATGGGATACATATCAGCACTGCATAAACCCTGAAAACCAGGAATGCAAACTTTGTTCAAATATGGATTTATCTTTGCATAAACTATGGAGTTCTCATCAAAAAAGTATTTTCCAGAGATTAATCCCAATTGTCTTACTGATTTTAGCGTTGATATCTTTCCATTATTGCTTGATACATTTTCAGGTCCAAGGTATAGCCAATCCTCATAAGTCTTTTCGGTTGGATCAACTTGGCCATTTCCGATTTTTGCTACTTCCTGAAATCTCCGCTTTTCCCATTTTTCAGGCACATTCTCAACTAATCTTAATATCATGACAGACCTAACTCTTTCAAATATCCTGCCAGCTGCCCTTGCACATCAACCAGCTCTGCTTCGATAGCTGCAATTTCTGCCTGCACAGTAGGAATATCAATCTCTTCCTCCTCTTCAAAGGTATTCACATATCGAGGGAGATTCAAGTTGAAATCTGCTTCTGACATTTCATCAAGTGTTGCTCTATGGGAATATTTCTGAATCTCAGTAAACTCCTCAAAAGTGGAGACAATCTTCTCAATATCATCATTCCCCAACCGGTTTTGTTTGACCCCATCTTCGTAATCGCTGCTGGCATCAATGAACAGCACATGTTTATCCCGTTCACTTTCCGCTTGATCCCAGGGTTTTCGCCCTTTATTGAAAATCAAGATTGCAGCTGGAATAGTCGTACCAAAGAACAGATTTTCAGGTAGTCCAACTACAGCTTCTAATAAATTATCTTCAATTAGTCGCTGGCGTATATTGCCCTCAGATCCACTCCGGAAGAGAACTCCATGTGGCACAATCACACCCACTTTGCCATTCATCTCATGGGCAATCTCCACCATGTGGGAAATGAATGCATAATCACCGCGGCTTTTGGGTGGGAGCCCTCTGTGGAAACGGCGGTAGCGATCTTCTGTGACATCATCGTACCCCCATTTCTTTAAGGAAAAGGGAGGATTGGCCACAACAATATCGAAACGCATCAGCTCATCATCTTCCAGCAGTTTTGGGTTGGTGAGTGTATCGCACCACTCAATCCGGGCTGCATCCATTGCATGCAGGAACATATTCATCCTGGCTAAAGACCAGGTCGAACCATTACTCTCCTGCCCGGCCAGGAAAAAGTTATCGCTGCCAACCTCATTGCCCACTCGAATCAGCAATGAGCCAGATCCGCAAGCAGGATCACAGATACGGTTGCCTGGTTGAGGGTCCACTAATTTTGCCAGCAAAATAGAAACTTCGGGAGGAGTATAGAATTCCCCAGCTTTCTTGCCTGCATCTGCCGCAAACTTACCGATCAGGTACTCATAGACATCCCCAATAATGTCACGGTTGCCAACGACTGAAGGCCGTAAGTCCAATCGCTTATCGGCAAAATCATCCAACAAGTTCTTTAAACGTCGGTTGCGCTCTTTTGTCTGACCTAAAGCCGCTTCGCTGTTGAAATCGATGTTGCGGAAGACCCCTTCCAGTTTGGATTTGTTCTCATCCTCAATCTTTTCCAGGGCTTTATTGATGATTTCTCCTATATTTGAGGCATCCCGTTTGCTGTAGAGATAATCAAAGGTCGCATCCTCTGGCACTCGGAAGCGTTCTCGATCAAGTGCTCGTTTGACACGTTCTTGGTTGCCATCATAACGCCCTTCGTATAATGCCTTGCGATCTTTATAAAGATCGCTCATGTATTTGATGAATAACATGGTTAAAATGTAGTTCTTATATTCCGCTGGATCTACCGCACCTCGGAAAGTATCGCATGCTGCCCAGACGATATCACCAAGCTCTCTTTGGGTTATTTGTTTTTCTGTCATAATTATGCCTCCTTGATTTGTTTGATGGCTTCGTGTGCCACCGCTTGAATTAGGGTATCTTTCACTTGTATGAACTGTTGCAGCAAGCCTCGTTCTTGCCGCCACAAGGTTTCTAAATAACTTATTTTTTGTTGTATATTTAATGGAGGGATTTTGATTGGGGCTTTTGAAAGGCTGCTTTTTGAAATGAAGGGAATGGTACTTAACCCATGCTCTTTCTCAAAGTGTATCTGAACTGGTCTTTGATTAATCCACCATTTGAGGTAAGCGGGTAATAAATGTACCCCATCTTTAATTCGAATGATGTAAAAGGAATTCGAGGCGACTGTATTCTTGAGTGGTTCTTGAATCAGATAAGCATTATGGTTTTTGCCACGCACCTGAACAAGAATATCCCCAAATGAAATTAGGTAATTATTTGGATCAATGTTAGAAGGGAAGAACTGCATAGCCTGGTCAAGAATTAATTCACCGTTATCATTAAAATCCTGTGGCCGAACAATGGTAAAATCACCGTCGAGGCTCTCCTCGATTTTGTCTCGGGCTTGATAACCCACTTGAATGTCTGCAATATCCTTAAGCAAATGATTACCATTGCTCATACTAATTTTTCCTTTCAGTAGTCATCTTAATGCGTACTATATAACACTTTCATAAATTTGTCAAGGGATAAAAATCAGTATATCTATTACTGATTAATTTTTTAAATGTGTCATTTTCATATAATTGTTTTTACGAATACACTGAAATATGTAAGTTATAAGAGATTTACACTCATAACCAGCCCTAATTTATAATATCGCCCCAAAAGAAAAACTGATTATGTTAGAATTCGACTACGAATCAAGCCCTTGGCTGGAAGGATATCGTTCCATGCCAGGGGAGGGCATGACCAACCGGTCATGGCATCTATCAGTCAGTTCAAGGAGCATCAATTGAAACAGCATCCAGGTAAATACGAAGGTCTGACGACCTTATTGACCCACTATACGGAGTTCGAAAATGCCGAACACGCGCATATTACGCCCATTTACCAAAATTCCGTGTTTACTTTCAAGGATACGAATTCCGGCGCGGCCATCGCCAGTGGCGAACAACCGGGTTATTACTACACCCGTTTAAATAACCCCAATCATAAGCAATTGGCCCAGAAATTAGCCGCCCTGGAGGCGTGGGATCTCCTCAAGCAAGACGACCAAAAGCCCCCCGATGAGATTGTGGGAGGGCTGGTTTTCGCCTCAGGCATGGCGGCGGTGACAGCCGCCGTGCTGGCTTGCGCCCACAATGGGGAAACGGTGTTGACCCAGGCAGCCCTGTATGATGGCACCTATCTCTTTATGAAAAACCTCGCCTCGCAATATGGAATCGAAGTGGTTTGGGTGACCGATAACACGCCTGAGGGGTGGGAGGAGGCCTTTAAAACTCATCCAGGTGCGAAATTGGCTTATCTAGAGACCCCAGTTAATCCCTCGTTGCGTTTGACGGATATCGCCGGTGTCGTATCCCTCGCGCATAAAACTGGCGCCCGGGTCGCCGTGGATAACACTTTTGCCACGCCCTACTGCCAGCGACCGTTGACCTTGGGGGCAGATTTGGTGGTGCATTCCACCACCAAGTATCTTTCAGGGCATGGCCAGCTTTTAGGCGGCGCAGTTTTAACCACAGACCTGTCGCTATTGGCAAACGAGCTTTACCAGGTCTATAAATTGTTGGGGGCGACTGCCAGCCCAATCGACACCTGGATGACCAATATCGGGCTAAAGACTTTTGAATTGCGCATGGAACGTCATTGCCGCAATGCCCTGCGGGTTGCCCAGAGGCTTGAGGCTCATCCCGCAGTCAACCGGGTCTTCTATCCCGGTTTGGAGAGTCATCCCGATCACGCTCTGGCGCGGGTCCAGATGCTGGATTATGGTGGGATGATCGCTTTTGATTTGAAGGGGGGATTAGAGGCCGGCAAGCGGATGATGGATCGGGTTAGGATCGCCACGCTCGCGGTCAGCCTGGGGAATGTGGATACGCTGATTTCACATCCCGCCAGCATGACCCACCGCAACACGCCCCGTGAGGAGCGGCTGGCAGCCGGGATCACCGATGGGCTGGTGCGCCTGTCGGTAGGGATTGAGGACCCGAACGACCTTTTACACGATCTGCTGGGAGCTATTGAGGGGTAAGTGGTTTATTGGGTGTGTTGAGGTTTTTAGGAAGGGAACCCTCACCCCACCCTCTCAATTCACAAGGGTAAGGGAGATGTAGGGTGTGCACTTCTTTTGTGCGCACCATTTTTATTGGTGCGCTCGGCCCTCATCAGGGCAGGAATCGGAGTGCACCCGATAATTTCGAATTATTTAGATACACCGAACCCCATCCCCGGCCCTTCTCCTCAGCAAGGGGAAGGGAGATGTAGGGTGTGCACTTCTTTTGTGCGCACCACATATTTTGTTGGGTATTCATAGTGTATTGCTTAATAGAGATGGTGCGGTCTGGAAAGATAACTACAGTTAACTAGTATAGGACTAATATCGGGAACAGCGATAAGCCCTCCGGTTGCGATATATTGATTATGACAAGTGAAAGCTTAACCTGGAGGAAAAGAGGTTTTCGTGTCGGGAATCCTCACCCCGCCCTCTCCCCTCACAAGAGAGTATAGGTTAAGGCTGGTGCGGGGTAGAAAGATGACCGCACCCTTTTTAATACTCGTAAATGCTCCCGCCGATGAATTCGCGGATCACGGAGTTCTCCGGCACGATCGAATCATCCTCAATTGGTTCCAGCGTCTGCATCAGCTTATAAACCCGGCTGGCTCGTTCATGGGCGTCGCTTCGCAGGGGATCGTCTTGATAGATCTCCGCCCAATGGGCAAATTCCTCAAACAGCTTGGCTTTGTACATCGGCATCTCATAAGGCATGGCGCTGTTGACGATATAATCAGTGGTGTTTACATAGGGAATGATGTTGCGCAACTCACTGGCTCGCACATAGTGCCAGTGCAATAGTGTCTTGGTTGGATCATACGCCCGATGTGAGGCATCCCGCAGCATGCGACGGATCAGGCGAATGTCCGTCCAGCGCACATAATGTCCTTCCGGGTCCTTGAGCTGCAGCAGCGGCTCGATATATAAACGGAATTTCATCTCCGGTGGGATGTCCTTGGTCATATCTGGGAACAGGCCATGCAGGCTGTCAATCAGGATCACCTCATTAGGCGCCAGTTTCATCGGGGTCTGGTCCAGGTGGCGCTTGCCGGTCTTGAAATCATAATAGGGCACCTTGACTTCTTGGCCTTCAAACAAGTGAGAGAGATGCTGGTTGATCAGCGCCAAATCCAAAGCCTGTGGTGTCTCAAAATCATAATCTCCAAACTCATCCTTGGGATGCATTTCAAGGTCGAAGAAATAATTATCCACGTTGAGCGTCACCAATTTCATGTTATGTCGAGCCAGACGTTCACCGACCTTGATGGTGGTGGTTGTTTTCCCTGAGGATGAGGGGCCAGCGATGATCACCATGCGCAGCTCCTTTTTTCGTTCCAGGATCAGATGGGCAGCGTTTTCAACATTTTCATGGTAAAAAGCTTCTGATGAGCCTACAATTTCGGAAAGCTCACCTTTGCGAATGCGCTCGTTCAATGCCTCGACGGTATGAAAATTGTGATCAACAGCCCAATCCAGTGTTCGCCAAAGCTTGAACCAGGGAATGTTGCTGGAGGGCTCTGCCCGACGTTCAGACCGTTGTTCACGTAAGCGTGCGCGTTCGGCGCGGTAGAGGATATAGGCTTTGGCCACCTTAGCGTGGCCTTCTTTGATCAGAACCTCTTCAACTGTATCTTGAATTTGTTCCACGGTGGGGGTTTCATCACCGGGGATTTGTCCCTCTAACTGGTTGATGACTTTCTCAGCCAGTTTTTCAGCTGTGCGTTTGTCACGCCCCCCAACGGCCACTGCTGCACGATAGATGGCGTTGATGATCCTTTGTGGGGTGAAGTCAACCACAGATCCATCACGTTTGATAACAGATTTGAATCGAGACATTTCAACTCCTTTCACCAACTACCCAATAAATGGCGATGTATCTATCCTGATTATATCGAAGGTCGAGCGATTCCGCCAAATGGGTGATGGGTGCATATTCAGGATTTGGCGTGGTGGACTACTGGAGTCGGCTGGATGTGGCGGGGTTGTTATTGATGCCAGCCACTCGTCATACCATCATCCATTGGAATGAAGCGCATAGGATAATTAGACGGATGAAATAAGCGTGTAGAGGGCGTTTATTAATAGGAAATTAGAGAAGGTTTCATCTTCAACCCAACCCTTTCTTTCCACAATAATAAAATAATGACAATTAATTCATAGGGGTGACGCCTGTCGTCGTAAACTAGACACATCGTACGTCGCCCCTACCTCCCGGAAAATGATCGTTTCCCAAGGTTATTCAACATTCTGGGTTAAAGAGTTGACTCTGCAGCCGGCTTTGTGATAAGCTCTGGGTTAAAGC
>CAZWDG010000016.1:0-13293 GCA_964633075.1 uncultured Candidatus Brevefilum sp. | reverse complement strand
CATCGTCCCCACGTTGAGGTGCGGTTTTGTGCGATCAAATTTCTCCTTGGCCATTGTAATAAATTCTCCTCAATAATAAAATCTGATTAATATATTCCTGTTATCTTTTTCATAACTGCTTCTGACACTGGGGCATAGTGGTCAAATTCCATAGTGAACACACCGCGCCCCTGGGTTGAAGAACGTAATTCAGTGGCATAACCGAACATTTCTGCCAATGGTACTTCCGCATGGATCGCCTGGGCATTTCCCGGACGGGGGTCCATACCCAGCACGTTCCCATGTCGGGAGTTAATTTGTGCCAGAACATCTCCTGTATGCACTTCTGGCAAGACAACCTCAACCTTCATAATCGGTTCGAGTAATACAGGCTTCCCCTTCGATGCTCCCTCACGAAAGGCGAAAATGGCAGCCATCCGGAACGCAATTTCACTGGAATCGACCTCATGATACGACCCGTCCAATAACGTGACCTTGATGTCTGTCATCGGGTAGCCAGAGATAACGCCGCTATCCACAGCCTCTCGAACGCCTTTTTCGACAGCGGGAATGAACTCCTGCGGGATCGACCCGCCTCGGGTCTCATCCGCAAAGAGTAAGCCCGAGCCACTTTCGAGTGGTTCAAGTTTCAAAACAACATGACCATATTGGCCATGGCCGCCAGTTTGCTTGACAAACCGATATTCAGCCTCAGGGACGATTTGAGTGATAGTCTCATGATAAGCCACACGTGGATTCCCGACATTTGCCACAACCCTGAACTCACGCAACATCCGATCCACCAGGATATCCAGGTGAAGCTCACCCATACCTGAAATGATCGTCTGCCCGGTCTCCTCATCCTGTCGCACCTTAAAGGTGGGATCTTCCTCAGACAATTTCTGTAAGGCGACCCCCATCTTGGCTTGATCAGCCGTTGTTTTCGGCTCAATCGCCACAGAAATCACCGGGTCAGGAAAAGAGATAGATTCCAGCACGATGGGATTGGAGGGATCACATAAAGTATCACCGGTGTAACTATCTTTGAGCCCGATGATCGCCCCAATATCACCGGCGCGGATTTCTTCAATGTCCTCACGATGATCGGCATACATTCTTAGCAAACGCCCAACTCGTTCTTTTTTACCCTTTGAGGCATTCAGATAAGCCGAACCTTTTTCAATAACGCCGGAATACACACGGATGTAGGCCAGACGCCCCACAAAAGGGTCAGAGACGATTTTGAATACCAATGCGGTCATTGGCGCTTTCGAGTCGGGTGGACGGGTGATCTCCTTTTCCGTTTTTGGGTGGGACCCAGTAACATCGGAGACATCCAGAGGCGATGGCAAATAGTCCACAATCGCGTCCAGTAAAGGTTGTACGCCTTTGTTTTTCAAGGAAGAACCACAAAAAACCGGGGTGACCTGATTATCCAGGACACCTTGCCGCAAGGCGACTTTTAACTCATCCAGAGTCAAAATCTTGCCTTCAAGGTACTTCATCGTCAGGTCATCATCCAACTCAGCGATGCGCGCGACCAGATCGGCACGTCGTTCCCTGGCCTGGTCTACCAATTCAGGGGGGATCTCCGCATAACGCGGTTTGCTGCCAAGTTCATCTTCAAAAAAAATCGCCTGTTCTGTCAGCAAATCGACAATCCCAGCGAAAGATTCCTCTTGACCGATCGGCATCTGCATCGCCAAAGGATTTGCACCCAGGCGATCTTTGATCGACTCAATCGTCCGTTCATAGGAAGCACCTACCCGGTCCATCTTATTTGCAAAACAAATCCGTGGGACCGAAAAGCGATTCGCCTGCCGCCAGACAGTCTCACTCTGCGGTTCAACGCCCTGAACAGCGTCAAAAACAACGACCCCACCATCTAAAACACGTAAAGAACGCTGAACCTCGGCGGTGAAGTCAATATGTCCGGGTGTATCAATCAGGTTGATCTTGTGATCACGCCATTGAATGGTGACAGCGGCGGAAGCAATCGTGATCCCACGCTCCCGTTCCTGTTCCATCCAATCTGTGACCGTGGTCCCCTCATCGACATTCCCAAGGCGATAGGTCCGACCGGTGTAGTAAAGAATCCGTTCCGTCGTTGTGGTCTTACCCGCGTCAATATGCGCAATAATACCAATATTGCGTAATCGCTCGAGCGGGAAATCTACTTCAGACATGATTCACTAACCGATCCGGTCGAAAATGATAATCGAAAAATTAAAGTCGAAAATGTGAAAAAGCGCGGTTCGCTTCAGCCATGCGATGGGCTTCTTCACGGCGACGGAAAGCAGCACCAGAAAAAGTTGCCCCATCCATCAGTTCATTCGCTAATTTCTCAGCAAAAGACTTTCCAGGTCGTGCGCGTGAAGCGGTGATGATCCATCGCATCGCCAAAGTCTTACGACGGCTGGGGTCCACTTCCATCGGTACCTGATAGGTCGCACCACCCACTCGGCGAGGGCGGACTTCCATCATGGGTGAGACATTTTTCAGTGCGGCTTCAAAAGTCTCAATGGGATCCTTCCCAGTTCTTTCCTCTACCAATTCAAGGGCATCATACATCAAAGTTGCCGCAGTACTTTTCTTACCCTTGATCATGATTCGATTAATCATCTCCTGCACTTCGACATTGTTATATCGAATGTCAGGTTTGACTTCTCGTTTTTCTGGTGTATATCTACGTGCCATTCTTACTCCTTACAAACTACACAGATTAAAATAGGGCAAAGCATTTAAACCATCCCCTCTGAGACCAATTGAAATGCTTCGCCCTAACTTAAAAATTTACGCTGACTACTTGGGCTTTTTAGCGCCGTATTTTGAGCGACCACGGTGGCGGTCCTCAACGCCAGTCGAATCCAAGGTACCTCGGACGACATGATAACGGACACCCGGCAGGTCCTTAACACGACCACCGCGCACAAGCACCACAGAGTGCTCCTGCAATTGATGGCCTTCACCAGGAATGTAAGCCGTAACCTCCATAAGATTCGTCAAACGCACACGGGCGATCTTCCGCAAAGCAGAGTTCGGTTTCTTAGGGGTCATTGTACGCACGACCGTGCAAACACCGCGCTTCTGCGGTGCACCCTTTAGCTGACGAATACGTTTTTGCTTTTGAGAGTTATACGTATACTGCAGAGCAGGAGCCTTACTTTTATTGGGCTTCGACTTTCGGCCTTTGCGTATCAATTGATTGATCGTTGGCACATTTGCCTCCAAATCCTTAATTAATAATATTTTCTTCCAATAATGGAGGCCATCATCATCTTCCAAGATGGCCTCGCGTTTATCCATTTTTCCCTCCAAGGACCAGACGGTATGATAGGGCTGGTATGAAGGTAACGAGGGATGATTCTACCATGTGAGCTGGGGTGCGTCAAGATAAAACGATTCACCTTTGCTTGAATTTCTAGATATCCCTGCCGATACTGATCAAACCTGTCGGTGTGTTCGGGATCCTGGCTTTATCCTCGTCTTTACCAAACGTAACGATCTCACCGTTTTCAAGGACAGCTTCAATCGCCAATCCCAGGCTTTGCATTTCTTTTACCAGGACTTTAAAAGCTGCCGGGATGCCTGGATCTTCGATAGGTTCACCTTTGACGATGGATTCGTAAGTGCTTACACGACCGACAACATCATCCGACTTCACCGTCAGCATTTCCTGTAATGTAAAGGCTGCACCATAAGCTTCGAGTGCCCAAACTTCCATTTCACCAAAACGCTGTCCACCAAATTGGGCTTTCCCACCCAAGGGTTGCTGGGTGACAAGGCTGTAAGGGCCTGTTGAACGGGCATGGACCTTATCTTCAACAAGGTGGTGTAACTTCAACACGGTCATCAAACCCACAGTGACAGGGTGATCGTAGTATTCTCCCGTCTTGCCATCGCGCAGCTTCTGCTTACCAAGCGTGGGCTTGGGTTTATCCATAACTTTCATTATCTCGCGAGCTTTCTCGCGGAGTTCTTCACCCTTTAAGGTGATTCGAACCTTCTCTCCCATCGCCTTCATCCACAACCTTAAGCAGGCTTCGATGGCGCGTGTGTCCTGTTCGTGCCGCTCGGAGGCGGGAATCACATCGGTTTCAAAAGCTGTGATCTTATCAGGGTCGTACCCCTCATCACGCAACCATTCTTTCATGGTTGCACGACGGGCATAACTGAGGTCTGAGGTAAGGTCATAAACATCATACCCTCGTTCTACCAACCACTCTTCCAGATAAAGCAGGCGCACCTCATCATCATCCTGAATCATCTCAGGGTCGTAGCCCTGTTCATCAAGCCATTTCCAGGCCTTTTCAGCCGCCATATCCCAGGCGTAATCGATCATCCAGGCACGTGCGAGTTCCGCCTCAATCTCAAATTCAGTCGCGCCATCAAAAACTGGCGTGATGGCTCGGAAGTTAAGTCGCTCCGCAGCCCAACCCAGATGAACCTCCAATAACTGGCCAAGGTTCATACGACCTGGCACACTTAAAGGATTGAGAATCACATCGATCGGGCGCCCATTATCCAGGAAGGGCATATCCTCAACGGGCACAACCATTGAAATCACGCCCTTGTTCCCATGCCGTCCTGCCATCTTATCCCCTTCGGTCACCTTGCGTCGTTGCGCAACTGAAATTCGGACCATCGTGTCCACCCCGGCTTTAAGATCTGAGTTCTCTTCTCGGGTGAAGACTTTGACATCCACCACGGTGCCTTTCTCACCATGCGGCATGCGCAGGGAGGTATCCCGTACATCGCGTGATTTCTCACCAAAAATCGCCCGGAGCAAACGCTCTTCCGGTGTCAATTCCTTCTCGCCTTTAGGTGTGATCTTGCCCACCAGGATGTCGTTTGGCCCGACCTCAGCCCCAATCCGGACGATGCCATACTCATCAAGGTTGCGGATCGCATCTTCACCGACATTGGGGATATCTCGGGTGATCTCTTCCGGACCCAATTTCGTATCACGGGCTTCCACCTCGTGCTTTTCAATATGAATGGAGGTATAGCGATCTTCTTGAACCAGTCTCTCTGAGAGCAGGATCGCATCTTCAAAGTTACCACCCTCCCAGGAGACAAAAGCAACTAAAACATTCTGCCCTAAGGCCAGGTTACCATTCACAGAGGATGAAGAATCGCCTATGATCTGTCCCTTATGAACGAGTTGCCCTTTGATCACAGCAGGTCGTTGATCGATACAAGTCGATTGGTTGGATCGACGGTACTTTTGCAGATGATATGTGTGGATCTTGCCGTCTTTTTCCCGAATTTGAATTGCTCGCCCATTGACAGATACCACTTCACCATCTTCTTCAGCGACAATTAACTGACCGGAGTCAAGCGCTGAATAGGCTTCCATCCCTGTTGAAACGATCGGGATTTCAGGACGCACCAAAGGTACAGCCTGCGCCATCATGTTGGAGCCCATCAACGCCCGGTTAGCGTCATCATGCTCAAGGAAGGGAATCAAAGCGGCACTGACACCGACAATTTGCTGCGGGGCAACATCCATATAATCGATTTGCTCCTCATTGGCCATGATGAACCCGGAATGGTATCGACAGGAAACACGTCGGGTGAATTCGTTGAATTCGTTCAGTGGCGCGTTTGCCTGGGCAATGACGAACTTGTCTTCCCTGTCCGCGGACATATACTCATAAAACTCTGATACAAAAGGTTTTACCAGGATGACATCCCGGTTCAGCTTGGCAAGTTTCTTGGCCAGCTCTGGTGTAATTCGCTCACCACTTTTTGCAATCACCTCGTCTGTCTTCGGATCTTTAATATCCTCACGTAACTGACGATTTACCAGGTCATCCTTGGGTGTCAAAGACTTCAGGACCCTGCGATAAGGGGTTTCAATAAAGCCATATTCATTTACAGTGGCATAGGTAGCCATCCGACCGATCAAGCCAATGTTTGGTCCTTCCGGAGTCTCAATCGGACAGATCCGACCGTAGTGAGTGTTGTGGACATCGCGGACATCAAAACCTGCGCGTTCACGACGCAATCCACCCGGACCCAAAGCTGAGAGCGTCCGTTTATGACGCAACTCCGCCAATGGATTGGTCTCTTCCATAAATTGTGATAACTGGCTCGAGCCGAAGAACTCTCGCAAGGAGGCGACGACCGGGCGAATGTTGACAAGGTTTGTGGGGGTTACCTGATCCTGGTCACGAATGGACATACGCTCTCGGATAACACGTTCCATCCGGCGCAGTCCGACCCGCAACTTATTCTGGATCAGCTCGCCTACTGTCTTAACCCGGCGGTTGCCGAGATGGTCAATGTCATCACCTGGCTCAATGCCATTATTGATCTGGATCATCCGCCGGACAATGCGTACAATGTCAGTTTTTGTGATCGTCCGATGTTCGATCGGGATATCCAGATCTAGCTTCTGGTTCAGCTTGTACCGTCCAACCTTCTCAAGGTCGTATCGCCGCTGGTCAAAAAGCTGTTCTTCGAGGAAAGCTTTGGCATTTTCAAGCGTGGGTGGATCCCCTGGTCGCAGGCGTTTAAAGAATTCGATCAAAGCCGCCTGAGCAACGGTTTCACCTTCTCTTAATTCCCACTGGGGTTCCTGGCTGATAGAACTGGGGATGAACAATCGGTCCTGATTGGTATCCACATCCTTAAAAAGTTCAATCAACTCTTCGTCAGAACCGGTTTTGATCGGGCTGTTTTCCTTACCCCTGCCATCATCCACCTCAGCCAGTGCACGTAAAAACACCGTGATCGGTGTGGTGCGTTTTCGATTGAATTTGATGATAATGTAATCGTGTTTACGCGTTTCCAACTCCATCCAGGCGCCGCGGTCGGGGATCATCTTGGCTGTTGACAGGAATCGCCCTGTAGTGCGATCAAGCTCCCGCTCAAAATACACGCCAGGGGATCGAATCAACTGGTTCACCACAACCCGTTCCGTCCCATTGATAATAAAGGTTCCCTTAGGAGTCATCTCTGGGAAGTCGCCCAGGAATAAATCCTGCTTGATCGGTTCAGGGACCTCCTTACCTTGAAGAAGTACGGAGACATACAATGGTGAAGCATAGGTCAAATCACGTTCGAGGCACTCCTCGATCGTGTTTTTCGGTACGTCATACCAGAACTTTAGATCCCACTCTTTAGAGGTTGCATCGTTACTTGGGAAATATAGCTGCATCCCTTTGTTATAGGATTCAATCGGTGAAATTTCAGCAAATAAACCATAAAATCCTTCTCGCTTAAGCCGCTCAAAGGAATCGAGTTGTACTTGAATTAATTGGGGAAGATCCATCCCCACGGGAATTCGTCTGTAAGACTTGATGGGCAATAAATCTGCCATTAAACACTCCTGGGAAACTAGAGTTGCCGGGATTGATCAAATTTTTCTAATTAAATGCATTTTTGCGCACAATACGCAAAGTGTAATTATATCAATTTGGGGGTCAAGAGTCAAGCAAAACGTAAAATTTGACACTTTTTCCGAATTTATCATTTCTCCCTGTGGTGTGGACACTGGACACAACTATATCTTATTTTAATGACTTTGTAAAGTTAGATTCCAGAGGGTATTGAACAAGATTGTGAAAGATCATTTCTTCGGGTTTAGGGGCGATGCAGGCGTCGCCCTCAGGCTTGAATCACATTTTTGATTTGGTGTGAGTTTCAACAACCTCATCAATGGAATTGACTCGTCGGCTTATCATGTGGTAGGATAAGTATAGTAACAAAACAGTCAATGACAGTTGAACGGGGAGCCTGATGATCCAGGCTAAGAGGAGGACGATTGTCCTCGACCCGCAAGACCTGATCCGGGTAATGCCGGCGGAGGGATGAAATTGCTCAAAAACCAACACCCTCCCCGACACAGGAAGGGTGTTTGTATATGATCCAAAGAGATAAAAAAATCGTTCTTTTTGCCAACGGCGAGCTGCCAGCGCCAGAAAATCTCCTGCCGCAAATCAGGCCACAGGATGTCCTGATCGCCGTGGATGGTGGTCTTCATCACATCCAACGCCTTGGCCTGACACCCAGCATCATCATCGGTGACCTTGATTCCGTCACCGAAGAGGAGGTCCAGCAATACCAAACCAAGGGGATCGAAGTGCGACAATATCCCACCAACAAAGATGAAACTGACCTTGAACTCGCTTTGGGAGTTGCTCTTGAGTTGCAAATCAGTCCCATATGGGTCGTAGCCGCCCTGGGAGGCAGATTGGATCATACCCTGGGCAATATCTTCCTGCTCACCCAATCCCACCTGGCGGATGTGGATGTGCGCCTGGTGGACGGCGAATGCGAAGTCTTCTTGATCCGTAAAAATGTGTCCATCGTTGGCAAAGTGGGCCAACGCGTTTCTTTAATCCCCCTTCAGGGTCCAGCGGTGGGCATTCGCACACAAGGACTCAAATTCCCCCTCAGAGATGAAACCCTCTTCCCCGATAGAACACGCGGGATTAGCAACCATATGGCATCCGACTCAGCCGAGGTTTCCCTTCAAGAAGGACTTTTATTGTGTATTCATCAAATAAATCAGTTTACCGAAAGGAGTGGTAAAAATGATTAATATAATGAAGCGTATCTCCGCTATCCTGGTAGGGATTCTCTTGATAAGCTCTGTCACTGCGTGTGTCCCCACCACCATCCCCGCTGAGGCGCGCAAGTTGACCGTGATGACCCACGATTCCTTTGCCATCAGCGAGGACGTGATCGCACAATTTGAAGCCGAACATGAAATTGATGTCAGCTTTGTTCGCAGCGGTGATACCGGCGCCGCTCTCAATCAGGCAATCTTGTCCAAGGAAAATCCCCTGGCGGATATCTTTTATGGCGTGGACAACACCTTCCTGACGAGGGCACTTGAGGAAGGCATATTTGAGCCCTACAATTCCCCCTTATTAGCAGAAATCCCTGAAGCCTTTAAAATCGATCCCGATAATTTTGCCCTGCCTGTGGACTATGGGGATGTGTGCATCAACTACGATAAATCTTATTTTGAACAGCACAATCTGGCCCTGCCAACCTCCCTGGAAACCCTGACCGAGCCTGAATACAAAGGTCTGCTCGTCACAGAAAGCCCAGCAACATCTTCTCCGGGCCTGGCGTTCTTATTGGCAACTATCGCCAACTTCGGCGAGGAGCACTTTCTCGCATATTGGCAAGAGCTGGTGGAGAATGGCCTGGTGGTGGTCAGCGATTGGGAAACCGCTTATTATACGAATTTCAGCGGCTCTACTGGCCAGGGATCGCAGCCAATGGTCGTTTCCTATGGCTCCAGTCCGGCTGCTGAGGTTATCTTTGCAGAAACTGAGCTGGAGGAAGCGCCAACAGCCTCCATCATTGGTCCCAACACTTGCTTCCGCCAAATCGAATTCGTCGGCATCCTGCGCGGAACTCGCAACCGAGAACTGGCTGAGGCCTTCATCGACTTCATGCTCAGTGTCCCCTTCCAGGAAGATATCCCTTTGCAAATGTTTGTCTTTCCGGTGAACACCAATGCCCGCTTGCCGCAAGCCTTCATCGATTATGTGCAGATCCCCGATCAACCCGCTGCCTTGCCGCCCGAACAGATCGATCAAAACCGTGAAGATTGGATTGCAGCCTGGATGGAGGCTGTTCAGAAATGAACTCGATGGGGAGAAGGCTGCTGAGATGGTTTAAAACCCCCACCTGGCGGGGATTGCTGTTCTGGCTGCTGCCTGCATCCTTTCTAGGCTTCTTCTTTTACCAGCCATTGCTGGCTTTGTTTAAAATACTGATTTCTCCAACCTGGGATTTCAGCCTGGCTGCCATCGACCTGAGCAAAATTTGGGAACCCCTTGGATTTACAATCGGTCAGGCTGCCCTTTCCACCCTTTTGACGCTGATCCTTGGTTTGCCTGGTGCCTGGTTATTCGCCCAATTTACTTTCCCCGGCAAGAAGCTCCTAAAAATCCTGACGACTCTGCCATTCATCCTGCCCACCGTGGTGGTGGCAGCTGGCTTTAATGCTCTGCTGGGGCCTAGAGGATGGGTCAACCTGGGATTGATGTCTCTGTTCCATCTGAATTCCCCACCCATTCAGTTCCTGAATACCTTTGGGGCTATCCTCACCGCCCATGTTTTTTACAATACGACGATCCTGATTCGTGTGGTCAGCAACGCCTGGTCAGGACAAAATATCCGACTCCAGCATGCCGCCAAGGTGCTGGGTGCCAGCCCCTGGCGCACCTTCAAGGAGGTCACCCTGCCCCTACTGCGCCCATCCATATTGGCTGCCACGCTCCTGGTATTCCTGTTCAACTTCACCAGCTTTGGAGTCGTCTTGATGCTGGGGGGACCACAATTCGCAACCCTCGAGGTTGAAATTTATGTTCAGGCGCTGCACCTGCTTAACCTGCCCCTGGCAAGCGTGCTTTCCATCCTGCAGTTGCTCTGCACCTTGTTGATCACCGTGGGACACAACCGGCTCACTCAGAATGGTGACCTGGCGGTCGTCCCCTCTTCACAGGTCATTGGAGTCCGCCAGCCGCGCAGGGGGTGGGAGCGACTGGTTGTCGGGGTGTTGATTATTACTCTCTTTAGCCTGTTAATTGCACCTTTGGCTTCCCTGGCTTTACGCTCAATCATCAAGCTGGAACCTGAACGAGGGGAACGGGGTGAAATCCAGCGTGGCTTGACTTTACAATTCTATCGTGAACTCTGGGTCAATCGACGGGGGTCCTTGTTCTATGTCCCACCGATTGCAGCCGCCCGTAATTCCTTTGTCTTCGCGCTGGTCACCATCCTGATCACGGTCAGCCTGGGTACCCTGGTCGCCTATGCCCTGCAGCAGCCAACGCCACTCAACGCTATCCTGGACCCCTTGTTGATGCTGCCGTTGGGTGCTTCTGCGATCACCCTGGGATTAGGATTCATCCTCGTCTTCAACCGGCCACCCTTCAGTAACCTCAGCTTTCCGCTCCTCCTACCAATCGCACACAGCCTGGTAGCCCTGCCCTTCGTTGTAAGGACGTTAAGCCCCAGTCTGGGGAGCATCCCCCATTCTCTGAGAAATGCAGCGCGAGCGTTGGGCGCGACCCCCTTGCGGGTATGGTGGGAAATTGATCTTCCCCTGATGATGCCGGCGATCATCGTCAGCACCATCTTTGCCATGACCATCTCGCTGGGTGAGTTTGGTGCCAGCACCTTCCTTTCTCGTCCCGCCTACCCCACACTGCCCGTTGCAATCTATCGCTACATCTCCCAACCTGGCGCACTGAACTATGGTCAAGCCCTGGCCATGTCGACTTTGTTGATGCTGGTTTGCGCTGGCGGTATCTTTCTCATTGAGCATTTTCAAACGACTTCCAAGGACTGGATTTAATGCTAACAGTTAAGAACATAGAAATTTCCTACGAGGGTAAACCCTTACTCAAAGATGTATCATTTACCATTAGCGGAGATGAGACTATTTGCCTGCTGGGTCCTTCTGGCAGCGGCAAGAGCACCTTGCTTCGTATCATCGCTGGTCTTGAGGAACCAGAGGGTGGTGATGTGCTCTGGAATGGAGAAACGCTCAATCACACACCCCCACACCAGAGGCGTTTCGGCTTGATGTTCCAGGATTATGCGCTCTTTCCCCACCGCAATGTGGCAGAGAATATCGCTTTTGGCTTACGCATGCAAGACCTTCCCAAGAATGAAATCCAGGCCCGGGTTAATGCCGCCCTTGAAACCATCAATATGTCGGGATTTGCTGATCGCAAGGTGACAGAGCTCTCTGGCGGTGAGCAGCAACGGGTTGCCCTGGCGCGGGCATTGGCGCCTGAACCACGCCTGCTGATGTTGGATGAGCCGCTTGGTGCCCTCGACCGCACCCTGAGGGAACAACTCAGCCAGGAGTTGCGCCGCATCTTAAGAGAGAACAAGGTGCCAGCCATTTACGTCACCCATGACCAGGAAGAAGCTTTTGCCATCGCCGATCGCCTGTTATTGCTGCATGACGGCGTCATTCTTCAAAGCGGTAAGCCCCACGAATTCTATCATCACCCACGGAATGTCTGGGTGGCAAAATTCTTTGGATTGGGCAATTTAATAAAAGGCGAAATCGTCCAAAAATCACCCCTAAAAGTTAAAACTCCCTTTGGGATTATCCAGGCCTGCTGCGATCAGGAACCACCCGAGGTAGGTCAAACGACCACCCTCCTCTTCCGCCCAACACAAGCCACCCAATCCGCCACAGATCATTCCAACCGCATCACAGGTCAGGTATTGGATCAGGTTTTTCAAGGGGAAAATTTCCGCCTGACCCTCGCCATCAATGAGCATCTATCCCCCTTCAACATCCTGCTTAAAGCACCAGCCGAAATTGGGGATAGAATTAACATCAGCTACCAACCGCAAGATGTGCTTTGCTTAGAAAATGAAACGGACCTGGAATGAATCGTATAAATGACCATATCGACATCATCAAGCTCAATCCTCAGGGTCAGGAGATTTGGCGTTACCCGGGGAAAATTATCAAACGTGATGAAAAAGGCGTGCTTGTAGAAGCTTTTTTCAACATCAGCGATCGACCTTTTCACGGCATCACCTTGCGCACTGATGATCGGTCGATCGAGCGTTACTATACCGACCGCTGGTATAACATCTTTGAAATTCATGATCGTGATGATGAACGCCTGAAAGCCTGGTATTGCAATGTCACCACCCCGGCTGAATTCGACGTTGGAAAGATATCCTATGTTGACCTGGCATTGGATGTTCTGGTGTATCCAAACGGAGATTACCTGGTTCTGGATGAAGATGAGTTCGCAGAATTAGATCTTGCTCACGAATGCCGTAAAAAAGCCCTGCAAGGTCTTGATTCATTAAGGATTTTGGTTGAAAAGAGTCTGCTTGCTGAAGAATTAAATTAAAAAAAGAGACCTTTGGGGATCATGTCTCTTCAACATGTTTTAAGTAGAAATAAATCATCTTTCAGAACATCGCTTTGCTAACAAAATCTGAACAGCCACCCACCTGATATCTGGTCCGATAAATGCGCCATCAAATCAAATCCCAGCCATGCCACAGGGATCTCAAGTGGTGGCATCAAGGCAATTTCGATTCACCAAGATGAGAGATCAAAAAATGCCAATGCGCCTATCGTAATCACACCTGTGATGACCAGGAAGATCAGACAACCAGCAATAATGCCGAAGGCAATATTGATCCAACCCAAAATTAGGCCTCCGTTTGCCAGGCCAATCCCCGAAAGGCGACCGTCGCTTTGACGGATTTCCTTTTTTGCCATACTACCGGTGATGATGGCTGTAATCGCTCCCAACAATGGGACAATGACATAACTGGCAATTCCAGCAATCAGGC
>CAZWDG010000015.1:0-13658 GCA_964633075.1 uncultured Candidatus Brevefilum sp. | reverse complement strand
CTCTTTATCCTATCTAGATGGATTGCCCATGACTGCAGAGTGGCTTATGGATGCTGTTTCTATAAAAGAAGGAGAATACAATGGCTAACGAACCAGATAATACCAATCAAATTGGTTTGACCCGATCTGATTATAAGGGGGAACGTTCCACCCTTTGCCCGGGCTGTGGTCATAATACGATTTCCGCACAAATCTTACAGGCTTGTTTTGAATTGGGGATCCATCCGGCAGATATCGTTAAATTAAGCGGTATTGGATGTTCCAGTAAAAGCATCACTTACGTTTTAGGCAAATCCTTTGGCTTCAATGGGCTTCATGGGAGGATGCCATCGATGGCCTTGGGTGTTGCAATTGCCAACACAAGCATGAAGGTGATTGGGATTTCTGGCGATGGGGATACCGCCAGCATTGGGTTCGGACAATTCAAACATCTTGTCCGGCGCAATCTCCCGATGGTTTACATCATTGAAAATAATGGTGTGTATGGACTTACGAAAGGCCAGTTTTCAGCTACAGCAGAAAAAGACCTCGAATTAAAACACCATGGAAAGAATCCGTTTCTCCCCATTGATATCGCCAAAGAAGCCTTAGTCAGCAACGCCAGCTTTGTCGCCCGGTCTTTTGCCGGGGATGCTCAACAAGTCAGGGCTCTGCTAAAGGCTGCACTAAGCCATCGAGGAACCTCCGTGTTGGATATTATCAGCCCTTGTGTGAGTTTCAATAACCGCGAGGATACCTTGCATTCTTATCATTGGGGACGCCAGCATGAGGCACCGCTTCACGATATTGCTTATGTTCCCACCCGGAAGGCGATCATACTGGATGATTTCAAGGAGGGGGAAGTGAAAGAGGTCACCTTTCATGATGGTTCCGTGATATTACTGAAAAAATTGGACAAGGATTACGATCCGACGGACAAATGGCAAGCAATGGAAATTTTAGAAAAAGCGGAACAGGAAGATTGGCTCATCACAGGATTGATCTATGTCGATCCAGCCCAACCGACACTTTATGATTTTTTGGATCTTATTGACGAACCATTAAATCGCATCTCGAATGAAAGACTGCGTCCTGCCCCTGAGACATTAGAAGTAATCAATCAAAACATGTTATAGTTTCGCCAAATGATTAAAAACCGGTGCTTGTTTTTTAGCACCGGTTTTTGTGTGAAAGGAAACGTTTTACATATCTCCAAGCGTGTAAAGTAAAGCGAGATTGGGCTGTCTAAAAGCGCCCACTGGGAATCCTGAGATCAAGACGACCTGCTGACCTGATTTGAGATTGGATGTCGAGGCTAGTGCAGTTTCAACATGTTTTATCATTGTCTCAAGCGTATCCGCATAGGGGACCAATAAGGGATTAACCCCCCAAAAGATGCCCATCTGTTGAAAGGTGAACAGCTCTGGGGTGAATGCTAATATAGGCACATCTGGTCTGGCTTTTGACATCAAGCGAGCTGTTCTTCCGGATTGCGTAAACACAATAATCGCAGCAACCTGACGGTCGTTTGCTAATTCTTTTGCGGCTTTGGTGATGGAGATTGCGTCACTTTGCAAGGATAAATCGTCGGTTAAGGTCGTCTTCCCCCATTTTTTTTGGTTTAATTCTGCCTGGCGAATGATTGAATCCATCATTTGGACGCTTTCAAGCGGATATTTGCCAGCAGCCGTCTCACCAGAGAGCATGAGAGCATCCGTTCCATCAAAGACCGCGTTAGCCACATCTGTTGCCTCTGCTCGAGTTGGGCGAGGGTTATTGATCATAGAATCCAACATTTGAGTGGCTGTGATGACCAATTTTCCGTGCTTGTTGGCACACGTGATGATCTCTTTTTGTGCAATCGGCACTGCTGCGGGTGACATTTCAACGCCGAGATCTCCGCGTGCTACCATCACGCCATCAGTGACACTCATGATTTCCTCAAGCTCCTCCAGAGCTTCGGGACGTTCAAGTTTGGCTACAATGGGCGTTCTAGCTGCGTCTTTGTTGGGCGCTAATTCTTGAATGGCTTTACGCACTGTGATGATGTCCTGTGCACATCTCACGAAGGAGATTGCCACCACATCCACACCTTTTTTCAACCCAAATTCCAGATCCACCCGGTCTTTTTCAGTGAAAACTGGCATGGTAAGGTTAGCGCCAGGTAGGTTGACCCCTTTATTTGATTTTAGAGAACCGCCTAAGATGACTTCAGCTTCAATGCGATCGCCATTGATGGTTTGGACCACCATTTCAAGGTTCCCATCATCCAAAAGGATATGATTGCCAGGTTTAAGGGCTTTGTGCAAATCAGGGATTTCAAAGGGAATGAATATATCTCCCTCATCAACCATAAAAGCTTCGGAAGAACTCAGTGTGACCTGATCGCCTGCCTTCAGCTCTAAAACTCCTTCAGGTAATTTACCTATGCGGAGTTTAGGTCCTTGAAGATCCTGCAATATCGTAATCGCGCAGCCTTTTTCCTCCGATATCTCCCGGATCAGGTCGATAAGTTTTCCGTGATCATCATGTGTACCATGTGAGAAATTCAATCGGGCAACATTCATCCCAGAATTTATCAGTAATTCGATCATGTTGCGAGAATTACTGCTTGGTCCTAATGTACATACTATCTTTGCGAAACGGTTCATTTGTCCTGCCTCGATTTTTTCTCAATCCATTAAAAGGACTTCACGCATAATTGGTAGCATCCAATCAATAGTTTCTTTATCAATGACAAGTGGTGGTGCAATGCGGAGGATATGCTCGTGAGTTTCCTTAACGAGGATCCCCTTATCCCTTAAGATTTCAGCAAACCTTCTTGCACCGCCTAATTCATGCTTGAGTTCGACGCCGATGAATAAGCCTTTTCCTCGTACATCATGGATATTCTTTTTTGGGATTTCCTCCAGATAATCCAGCATGTATTGACCCAGGACTTTAGAATTTTCAATCAGGTTTTCTTCTTCAATAACTTCCAACGCAGCAATCCCAACAGCTGCGGCGAGAGGGTTACCACCAAAAGTTGAGCCATGTTCTCCGGGTTGGATCAATCCTAAGACAGATTTATCTGCCAGCACAGCTGAAACAGGATAGAATCCACCGGAAAGCGCCTTTCCGATGATCATGATGTCAGGGCGCACTCCCTCATGCTGACAAGCGAAGAGCGCACCAGTGCGACCCAAACCGGTTTGAATCTCATCTGCGATCAACAATATATTGTTCTGTCGACAAAGATCTTCAACAGCTTTCATATAGCCTTTAGGTGGAAGGATGATCCCGTTCTCACCTTGCAAGGGTTCAAGCATAATCGCGGCGGATTTTTCTGAGATTGCGTTCTTGATCGACTCAATATTGCCATATTCCACCATAATAAATCCCGGTGTAAAAGGTCCAAAATCATATTTATATTCTTCAGTTGAAGAGAATGAGATAACGGTTGTTGTCCTGCCGTGGAAATTGCCTTCTGCGACGATAATTTCTGCATCGTAACGAGGAATGCCCTTAGAAACATACCCCCATTTTCGCGCCACTTTGATGGCGGTTTCGACTGCCTCAGCACCGCTGTTCATTGGCAGAGACATTTCATAACCTGTCATGTCCGATAATTTTTTATAGAACAATCCCAATTGATCGTTCCGGAAAGCGCGTGAGGTGAGTGTCAGGCGATCTAGCTGATCTATCATGGCTTGTCTGATCTTTGGGTGGTTATGACCTTGATTCAGGGCAGAATAGGCGCTGAGGCAATCCAGGTATCGTTTACCATCCACATCATAGACCCAGACACCTTCGCCTTTTGTGAGAACAACGTCCAAGGGATGATAATTGTGGGCACCAAATTCATCTTCCAGGGTAATAAAATATTGACTATCGTGCATTTGTTAAAACTCCGTTTAATAGATGGACTAAAATGGCTTTCTGCGCATGCATGCGATTTTCTGCTTGTTCAAAAAGACGAGAGTGCGGCCCGTCAGCGACTTCGTCAGTGATTTCATGGCCGCGATGTGCGGGTAAGCAATGTAGAACAATTACTTCGGATTTGGCTAATTTAATTAAGTCTTGATTGACCTGGTAAGGGGGGAAGACCTTCTCACGTTTCGTGGCCTCTTCTTCCTGTCCCATGCTCGTCCAGGTGTCTGTATAGATAACATCCGCCTGGTCCACGGCAGCTTGTGGATCTCTGAGGAGTGTTACAGAACCGCCCGATAAATGGGCGAAGGTTTTTGCCTGTTTCACTGCAGCATCCGGCATATCATAATCTTCTGGATTTGCGATACGAAAATCCCCCCCAAGTTTTGTGACGACTTTCATCAGCGACACCGCAACATTATTGCCATCCCCAATGTAAGCAACAGTTTTGCTTTTTAGGTCTCCAAATTCCTCAAGGATTGTCAGGGCGTCAGCCATTGCCTGACAGGGATGATTATAATCGCTCAGACCATTTATCACGGGGACTTTGGACCATTTCGCTAATTCCAAAACATGCTCATGCTCGAAAACCCTGGCCATAATCGCTTGAACATACCCTGACAGAACCCGTGCTACATCAGCGATGGACTCTCGTTTACCCAAACCGACCTCTTGTGGCGAAAGGTAGAGCGCATCCCCACCGAGTGATCGCATGGCCATATCAAAACTTACCCTTGTGCGAAGACTTGGTTTTTGAAACACCATCGCAAGGACTTTGTTCTGAAGTAGGGGTTGTGATCGACCTTCTTTAGCATCAGCCTTAAGCTTGATTGCCAAATCGAGCAAGGCTTTGATTTCGTCTGAAGAATAATCTGCAATGTCAAGAAAATGGTTCATAAAATCTCCTGTTTAGTTAAGAATTTTTATCTTGTCCGTTCTTTTCTCGCTGAAGGTCTGCGAGAGTTAAGACTCGTTGTTCACCCATATTATAGGTTATACCTTGAAATAAAATGCTGATTTGGGTTATGCCAAGCCATAAGAATATCCCGGATGCGAAAATACTGATGATTATTAGGTAGGTCGACAAATTTTCTTTAAAGTTATTAATTTGCGCGATCAGGTCATTAACAATCCTATTGTATTCACCTAAGACAGCCTGTGCATCTTCAAGATCTTCTTCCAGCAACTTTAAGTTATTCGAGAGGTTAACGAAATCTGTCTGTAAAGTACCCAATCCTTCCGAAGTAGCCCCGAGGGTTTGTTCGATTGTGTCAAGGGAATCAGGTACTTTTTCCATACTTGTTGCAACTTCGCCTAAACTAATGTGGAGGGGAACCTCCGGTTTATAGTTGGCACCAATGATGGGAATCCTTGCAATAAATGCCAGCGTGTTATCAATTAACTTTGAGGTAGTGGCAGCAGAAAATAATGCATCCTGGCTATCGAGAACAATCAACCGCAGATCATCGCCAATAAGCACTTTAGTGGTATCCAGAGAGGAGATGATGCCCTCGAAGGTGTAGTCAAGGTTTCCAAGGGATGAGTCAATTGTGAACAAATCATCTTTTGCATTTTCAATAGTGCTATCCATAACACGCAATCCTTCACGTGTTGTGACTAAAGTGTCCTCGAAAGAGGTGATCCACCCCAGTAAGGGTTCTTTAAGACGGGGAGTATAGATCCAGGTTATCGCAATACCAACAAGGCAAAAGATCAATCCTAATGAGGAAAAAAAAATAAAAAATTTCCCGATAAGACGAAGCCTGAAATCTTTTTTCATTTCGGTTGCACCTCCATTTTTTGTCTTACCATTTCAAACAATGCCTCCTGCAAGGTCCACATAATGGTTCTTTCTTCGGGTTCAGCGTGGTCATATCCTAGTAAATGGAGTGTACCGTGTATAGCTAAGTATGCGCATTCTTCATCCGGTGAATGACCATGATCAGATGCTTGATCTAAAACCCGATCAAGAGAAATGATAATATCGCCCAAATAAAACTGCCCTGTGTCTGGATCAAGTACATCCTGATTAAATGAGAGCACATCGGTTGCTTCATCAATTCCTCGATAGAAATGGTTCAATTTTCGAATTTCTTTATTGTTGGATAATCGAATGGTCACATCTACATCCGATTTATTAAGCTTTTTCAAGGTTGAAGACACCGCGTACCTGATTAGATTGCGATTGATTTTGTTAGCATGCGTTGACTCTGTTTGAATTTCAATCATTTTTTTGTTTTTGGTACTAATTATTTTAAGATTTGATCTTATTGACCTCTAGGTCGGGATATTTAATGCGTGGGTGGAAAGTACCTTGTAATGTCTTAAAGAACGATTGTTTAACGTCTTGCAAATCTTTCATTGTAAGATTGGTATCCTCAAGCTGCTTGTTTTGCTGATAGAAGTCAAATACTGTATCGATTAACGATCGTAATTCATCCTCATCCTTTGGGACTTCGGATCGCGCACGTGCTTCTGTTCCATCTGCTAGCATTAATAAAGCCGTCTCTCTTGATTGTGGCCGCGGTCCTGGATAAGTGAATAAGGATTTATCGATGGTTTCGGGATCATCCACCTGCTTCGTTGCCAGTGAATATTGGTAGTGCGTGTACATAGTACCGTGATGTTCTCGGATGAAATCGATAATTCTGTCTGGTAAGCGATGTTTTTTTGCTAGGGCAATGCCATCGGTCACATGCCGGATAATCGTTTGAGCACTAATCACTGGATCGATTTTATGGTGTGGATCTAGGTCATCTTTCACCTGGTTTTCAATGAAAAATTGTGGATTGTTTGATTTTCCACAGTCGTGATAGATGGCACCCACCCGTACGAGGAGACTATCGGCTCCGATCGCTTCAGCAGCTTGTTCTGCGAGATTGGCAACTTGTAAAGAGTGCTGATAACTGCCAGGTGCTAATCTCAGCATCTGTTGCAGCAATGGATGATCCGGTCGGGAGGTCTCCAGGAGTTGCAGCGCGGTTGTCAGACCTAAAAACTGAGAAAAAATGAATTGCAGAAGCAAGGTAATTCCTGCTGACCCAATGCCATTGATCAGGGATGCACCGGATAATGTCGCAATGCCTATCCAATCAGTAACTGAGTCAGGTAGACGAAAGCCAAGAATTATTCCAATCCCTGCAAATCCAATGGTCATCCCTGAGATAAAAAATACAGCAATGCGTCTGGCTTTCCCAAGTGTCAGGATGCCCAGAATTGTGGGAATCACATAGAAAATCGTCAGACCGAAACCATTCGGAACACCATAAGCTGATAATAATCCCAGGATTAACGAGAAAATCATCGCAAGATCAAAATTAAAAATGACCGAAAGCGTTAAACTGAAGGCAGCGATTGGATAAACATAGGGAAGCACGGTACGATTGATGATCAGGAAGCGGGCAATCCCAAGAAACACAATGAAGGTCACAGCAATGAGCAAAATCGCTTTGACAGAATAGTCATCTTGTTTTTGCTGATATCGAAAATAAAGACCAACCAAAATACAAATGATCAGGGTTAATATCGCAGCACCCGCCACCTCCTTCGTTCGGTCACTGGGTTGGATCAAACCATATCGATTCAAGGCTTCCCAATCGACTTCCCGAATGATCTGCCCGCGTCGTACAAGCGTTTCTCCGGCGATAAATGAATGAATGATCGGATCGATAGCGTCTTGTGCTTCAGCAATCGCCGCTTCAGTTAGTTCAGCGCTGTATAGGCTGTTGGGGACAATGAATGGTTCAACGAGCTCGACCACGATCGTTGCCTGATCCTGTGGGAATGAGAAATCAATAAGAGAAGGGATATTTCGTTTGGCTGTGGAAATATCCGTTTCCTTCAGCGTATTCCGCATGATTTGTTCCAAAACATTGGCTGATTCAGATTCAATGGCTTCCCAACGTGTGTCGCTGATTTGGATGATCTGAGAGATAATATCCTCTGAAAGTTGGATGGTCTCAACAGCGGAAATATCTGCGATTTTTTCCTCTAAAGTCGCATAGTCATCCTGACGCACAGTTGTTATATAATAAAGGACAGTGCGTAATTGCTCCACTTGGCGTCGTCCGATGCTTGGATCGGCAGGCAGGTAAATCGAAGTAATATTCTTAGCAGCTTCTTGACGCGCTTGTTCCGTAAGAATTTCACTTTCAAATGTCAACGAATAGGGTGCCAGGATATCCTGCACAGAGGCATCGCCAATCCCCATTGGGAGCGCTGATTGATTGAAAGCATCGGGTAATATCAGTGCAAAGAAGGTGAGTAACCCTGAAATCGCCAAGATGATAATCTTGACGATTGAAGGATAGTGTGTAACTTTCTTTGTTTTTCGTTTGCCAGTCATATCTATGAACGGTTTTGAAGCAATTCTCGTACTGCTTTGCTAGCATCCTGACCTGAGGCACGACCTTCTAATTTTGGAATAAGAATTTTCATTACTGCACCCATATCACGGATGCTTGTCGCACCAGTTTGGTTTATGACCTCCTGTGTCAAGGCTAGAAGCTCACTTTCCTCCATTTGTTTGGGAAGAAAACTTTGCAAGATAGTAATTTCTTTTTCTGCCGATTCAACCAAATCCGGGCGATGAGCTGCTCTGGCTTCAACGATCGTATCTTCGCGTGTTTTTATCTCCTTTTGAAGGATGCTTAAGACGCGAACATCATCCAATTCCTTCCTATCTTCCACTTCTGCAAGTTTGATCGCAGTGAGCGCAAGTCGAAGGGTTCGCTTGGAATCTTCATTGCGAGACTTCATTGCCGTTGTTAGAGCGTTTTGCAATTCTTGTTGTAATTTCATAAGTTTGATTATACCTTGCCTTGCCTACCTTAAAGGATCATGAATTCGTTAATTTTATCTAATTTGGCATGATTTTCAATTAAATGCAATAATATTGTCTCAATCGTGGCTTGTGTGCGCTTAAATGCTGCCCAATAGACATAATTAAAAAGCGGACCTGCCGCCGGGCTGTCGATATTCATTTTTGCGTGTGAATCTTCCGGCATAAGGGGGGTGACAAGTTTACCTATCCCTGGTAACAGCGCTATGAATTCGATGACACCATAATTTTTTCCAGATTTTAAATCAGGATGGTTGATGATATCCAATCGGTCATGTTCAATAGCTTCGGGTGTAACATCTTTTGAGATCGCTAAAAGGAGAGTGACATAATTACTGTGGCTGTAAAAGTCCTGCCAGGAGTGGGTTAGCCGTCCGAGTGCTTGCCATGCTTGTGTGTAATCGCCCTTTATGACGCCTTCTGTGAGAAGACATTCTTGATCTCCTATGTAACGAAATCCCTCACCAAACGCGGAGGTATCAAAATGAATATAATCATGTCCAAATTGGTACTTGATTTTGTCCTGTTGAGTATTTGCTTTGATGATGATTTCGAGCGCTTCAGGAGAGAATCGATCTTTTAGTGCATTTTGTGTTATTTCGATGTGATATTTAGTTTTCATCTTAATTATTAACGAACAGATACTCTCTTAAGGTTTCAAGTGTTTTTTCACCAATGCCCGGGACATTAAGCAGGTCATCTACGGAAGAAAACGTCCCAATTTTCTCCTTATATGAAAGGATATCTGCCGCTTTTTCAGGACCAATACCTGGCAACGATTCAAGTGCTTCTTGAGAAGCCTCATTGAGATCTAATGGGTACTGAAATTTATTGTTTTCATCTAAGTTAATATTCAATGGTGCATTCCGAGCAGTCTCCGGAATCAATTGATCATATGAAGGGATAAAAAAATAATCACCATCGTGTAACAGGGCTGCGAAATTGACACGGTCCATATCTGCTGTTGATGTCAACCCACCAGCCTCAGTGATTAAATCAGCCAATCGCGCTGTTTCGTCGATAAGATAGATTCCGGGGCGGACGATTTCTCCGCCAATCTGTACCTGAATTGGGGCATTCTTAGGGCTTGGAGTGGGATTCGGTGCTTGCGTAGGGGTTGGAGCTGGATTCAGGATGATGGGCACACCGTGATCACTTTGTGATAAAAGCAATATCAAACCTGTAGACAGAAGGCCTATTAAAAATCCAAAAAGGACAAGATACCACTTTTTCATGCCCCACAATCTCCCAGAAGATTAGATGATGATTGCGCTGGACTTACTCTCTTCCATGTTCTTCATTTCATTAAACGCTCGAATTGAAACTTCCAACATGTCCATGGTTGGTTCACGTGTCGTCAAGCGTTGTAGCGCTAAATTAGGTTTCACGATTAATTTGACAATCGGTGATTCAATATGATTAGAAAGCAGGCGGATATATTCATAGGATATCCCAGCCAAGACAGGGATCATTAAAAGTCGCGATAATAGGCGCCAATGTAAAGGCAGTGGTCCAAGCAGAGAGAAAACAAGGATAGACAAAAGAACAAGTGTCAAGATAAAGGAAGTTCCACAACGCGTATGTTCTACTGAATAGGGTGCAATGCTTTGCGGCGTTAAATCAGCGCCATCCTCGAAAGCGTTGATGGTTTTATGTTCAGCGCCATGATACATAAAGACACGCCTGATATCTGGTATTCTCCCCACACCAACAATATAGCCAATCAATATGAACAATCTAATCGCACCTTCAATCAAATTAATCACCCAGGGGCTGAGTGCAGAATAACGCGCGATAAGACCTGAAATTAAAGCTGGTGCAAGGAAGAAAAGACCTATCGATAGGACGACAGAAACGGTAAGGATTATGAAGAGCATGGGACCCTCAAGTTTGTCGTCCTCACCAGTTTGCACATTTGCAGACAGTGTTAAAAATCGCATCCCCAAACCTAACGAGTCCCAAAGCAGGATTAATCCTCTCAGAAATGGAATTTTACTCAAATTACCAGTGTAGATGCCAGTTAGTATTTCGTGGTGAACAACGATCTCATTATTTGGTGCTCGAGTTGCCATGGCAACTGAAGATTTGCCTCGCATGAGGACACCTTCAATAACAGCCTGACCGCCATAGGATGGCAATTTATTTTTCACAATAATTTCTTTCTACTATTAAAAACTCAGAAAAAAATGAATTAATGCTTCCACACCTTTTCTGTGGGTAGGGAGGTGTAGCCTCTCATTCGGAGAATGGATCGCATCATCTGGTAGCCCGAAACCAGTGATGATTGAGTCGACACCCAGGATGTTTTTCATGGATGTGGCCACTGGAATCGAGCCTCCTTCGCGTTTCCTCAACGGTTGTACGCCCCAGGTTGCTTTGAGTGCTTGTTCATATTGTTCCAGTCCAGGTACTACTTCTTCAGTGACATAGGCTGGTGCACCGGATAAAAAGTCAAGGTCCCAACGCACAGTCTTGGGCATTTGACTTCTAAGATAGGTTAACATGCTCTGATGGATGTCCTCGGGATCCTGGTCCGGTACAAGCCTTGTGGATATTTTTGCCATAGCATAGGCAGGGATGATCGTTTTCGATCCTTCATCAATATAACCTGAATAGAGTCCATTGACATCAAGCGTAGGCCTGGCGCCAACGCGTTCAACGGGTGCATAGCCTTCTTCACCAGTCAACGCAGGCGCACCGCTGAATTTTTTATAATACGCTTCATCCATCCCCAGCTTTGACAGTGCCTGGCTTTCCTCCTCCGAAATATCCCGCACATTATCATAAAAACCAGGAAGCATGACTCTATCTTTATCATCATGCATGCCTGAGATGACCTTACAAAGAACATTTGCAGGATTTGCCACAACGCCACCAAAGACACCTGAATGCAGGTCCGAATTTGGACCAAAGAGACGCAATTCAAAATATGCCATTCCCCGTAATGCATAAATGATGGTGGGGCTTTCGGGGGCAATCATTCCGGCATCGGTGTTTAACACAAGATCACATTTGAGTAATGTCTTATATTCTTCAAGAAAATGGTCCAAACTGGGGGAGCCGATCTCCTCTTCACCCTCAATTAAGAATTTTATGTTGACTGCAAGTTCAGTTGACCTGAGAATTGATTCTAAGGCAGAGATCATCGCCCAGATCTGCCCTTTCATATCAGAGGCCCCACGAGCATAAAGGTAATCATCCCTTTCATCAGGTTCAAATGGTGCTGAAATCCATTTTTCGATAGGATCCGGTGGCTGGACATCATAATGCCCATATAACAAGATGGTGGTTTTTTGAGGATCAACAATATATTCCCCATAAACAATAGGATGACAGCTTGTGGGAAACACATTGACCTTATCAAAACCAATCCTCTCTAATTTTCGGATAAGAAAATTAGCCGCATCGACGATATCTTCTCGATGTGCATCTGAGGTGGAAACTGAAGGGATTCGTAAAAATTCCAAGAATTCTTGATGAAGGTTCTTATACTCCAATTTGTAGAGACTCTGCGCTTGTCGAATTTTATCTTCAGTCATCTTATCCCTTTCAGATACAATGCTATTGATTATAGGCTAAGTTAATATTTTTTGTGAGTCAAAATCAAACATTTTTAAGAAAAACTTTACTACTCAGATAATCCTGCTGCTGAAGGGTAGGGGCCAATTCCAATGCAGGCTGAGTCGTTACTAAAAAACTAATAATATTTTTCAGGAAATTAATTGACGAAACGTCTTTGATCGATGATAATTCTAAAAGAATGTAACCAAACTCTAGGAACAAGCATCTTATGCAAGGATGAATGAAGTGAGGAGAGAGTTAATTCAATGAACAATCAAAATGAAAAGATGGCAGAAAAACGAGATTTGATCATTATTGGATCCGGTCCTTCTGGGCTTTCTGCCGCATTGTATGCTGCACGTGCGGATCTACATCCCCTGGTGCTCACTGGGATGATCCTACATGGACAGGCCTCCGTCACGGATATTATTGAAAATTATCCTGGGTTTCCTGAGGGTATAGGCGGTTCAGAATTGGGTTTACTATTTCAGACCCAAGCTGAGCGTTTTGGGGCAGAGATCCAATTAGATGAGATGACCAGTGTAGATTTGAGTCAACGACCTTTTATTGTGAAAACCTACAGCAAACATTATTCAGCAAAGGCACTGATTATTTCAACCGGTGCGACTCACCGAAAACTTGGCGTGCCTGGCGAAAAAGAATTCGTTGGCAAGGGAATTTCTTACTGCGGCACCTGTGACGGGTGGTTTTTTAAAGAAAAGGACATTGTTGTGATTGGGGGAGGGGATAGTGCCCTCGAAGAAGGATTGTTTTTAACACGATTTGCCAAATCAGTGACGGTCATTCATCGTCGAGATGAATTACGTGCTGGAGCCATTTTACAAAAACGCGCTTTCTCAAATCCGAAATTCAGTTTTATTTGGGACTCTGTAGTGACAGAGATTTTAGGGAATGCTTCCGTCAACGCTGTTAGGTTGAAGAATGTTAAAACTGGAGAAGAAAGGATTCACCCAACAGATGGCGTTTTTATCTTCATCGGGAATACTCCAAATTCCGAGATGTTTATCGGTCAATTAGAGACCGATGAAAATGGTTATATCATCATTGATAAACATATGGAGACGTCAGTACCTGGTGTCTTTGCGGCGGGAGAGGTGGCGGATCCAGATTTCAGGCAGGTCATCACATCAGCGGGAATGGGAGCTGCCGCAGCTATTCAAGCAACCCGTTACCTTGAACGCATCGAGGAAGATTAAGCAATTTTTGATATAAAAAACCGGAGGTCTTAAACCTCCGGTTTTATTCTTTATGGGTTAGGTGGATTTGTACTGATAATAAACCAGCCAAATACACGTTCCTCACTTTTATTCCCTGCTGATTGCCAGTTGTCAAGGTCCTCTTCGTCGGT
>CAZWDG010000014.1:0-13920 GCA_964633075.1 uncultured Candidatus Brevefilum sp. | reverse complement strand
TATTCAGTAATGCTTGTGGATACTCTGGAAGCTGGATATGGATCAAGGATAGTAAAAGATCCGTCAAGGTCCGGAATCCAGCGATGAAACGTCTTCCACCAGTCACGTATGTTGACGCAGTGGGCAATAGTCTAATCATTGATGTCAGAGCTGCGAAAAACACGGCAATCAAAGCGGGCTTTATGCGTGATTTTTTTGTGATCGCATAAAGCAAGACAAAACCCAAGCTCCATAGCACAAAATGAAAACCTCCCTGTAAGAACATAAAGAGACAAAACAACGAAAAATGTAAGTTCCATGTCCAATTGACTCGGTCCTGCGGGAAATCCAGGAACAAGAGTATCAGCAAGGGCATCAGAAAAGCGTTGACCCACATGGAATGACCAACAGCGAGATGAGATAAGATGTAACCATTAAACATGGCTAAGGGGGTGACAATCATGAAAGTACCTAATGACCAGTTCAATCGTTTTTTCAACCGGAGCATAAAGTAGAACCCCAAGGCATAATTGATTAAGGTGTTGAACACGATGAATTGCCCAGATGTCATAAGATTGATTAGGAGAAATTGGGGAACGAGCAGCGTATCTGCAATGCCGATAAACCTTTCGTTTTCCGCCATGGGAGAATCGATGAACAGGGGCAATTGCCTCTGTTTTAGCGCGTTTTGGATATACACATAACGCACACCTTCTTCAGACCAGTCAAGATAGTTGTAGTTAATGTCTCCCCAATTTAGAAATCGAGCCAGCGCAAGCCCCATTCCCAAGAAAAGGATGGATATCAACAACAAAGGTAGTAATTTTCGGATAAAGGATAGGATCTTTTCTTGATTAAGTCTGTTCAAAATGCACTGATCACTCTCTTGGAATTGAAGGTTAAAAAAAGTAATTATCAAATCAAAATTAACCGATGATCGCCGTTGATAATCAAACGATTTGGATTTTTGTCGGTTTTTGAATGCGACTCAAGGTCACCGTACTAATTCTAACGCAAATCGATTTAATCCGCATCTTCATCTTCCTGTCCCGACTTGGTATAGCGCAGCCCAGCAAAGCCCATCCCTTGTTGTTCCTCATGGCTTGAGGGATGAAGTTATGTGATTTACCGAGATGGTCATTTCAGGAAGATGACCGTCCTTTTTGGGGGTGTGGTTTGTGGGAACATCTTCAACAGACAGGATTTTATGACAGGTTATGTCAACCATGTTTATAATAAAGCAAGCGATGCAGGATATCGTCATCGTAGATGCGTCCTAAATGATATTTTTATTACAGCAGGGGATTTTTTCCCTGGTAGTATGAATTTTGAGGGGTGATTTGATGGCTGGTGACAAAGAAATTTCTGTTCGTTTGGCAAAGCCTGAGGACCTGGCCTTTGTGAGTCGGGACGATTATCTTTCTCAGGAAGTGGTCCTCCGAAAAATTCAGCAAGGGGAGTGCTTTGTCTTGACTGTGGGCGATCAATCCGCCGGATATCTCAGGCTGGAGTTTTTATGGTCGCTGGTGCCCTATATTGCCATGGTCCATATCCTCAAAGGCTATCGTGGAAAGGGGTACAGCCATGTTTTGCTTAATTTCGTCCAAGCGCATTTGAGAGATCAGGGTTTTGATGTCTTGTACAGTTCCTCACAAGTGGATGAGCCAGAGCCACAAGCTTGGCACCGGCATATGGGGTTTGAGGAGTGCGGCGTGATCAACGGCATCAATCAGGGTGATATTGGGGAGATCTTCTTTCGTAAGCGACTTTCAGCCAGGTGATTTTATTAACATTCTATTATAAAGCCGGTGCAGATGTTCCATTTCAGTCAAAATTTGGTAGAATCAAAATTGACCTTAAAAAAATGGTAACAAGGAAAAATTTGCCGTTTTTGTTTTGTTTTGAAGTTGAAAAGGTCAACAACTTCCCCCTGGACCCGCGATAGACACAACACCTTGACCACCCAGGGATGGATTTAATGACATGAAGGTTAATTAAGGAGGTAAGCCGTGGCTGGCATGGATAATTTCACCCCCAAAGCACGTCAAGTACTCAGCCTGGCTCAAAAGCAAGCAGAACGTTTTCGCAGGCCCCAGATTAGTACCGAGCATCTCCTGATCGCTTTGATCGAACTGGAAGGCAGCGTTGCCAGCCGTGTATTGCGCGACTTGGGTTTGGAAGAAGACAGCGTTAGAGAGTTGGTTGAAAATGAGATTGGTTTTGGTGATCACACCGGCCAGATCACGCTTTCACCCGGTATGCAGCAGGTGATTCCTTTTGCTTTGAATGAAGCTCAGAAAAAAGGACAGAAGTCGGTTGGGACGGAACATTTGTTGTTAGGATTAATCCGCCTGATTAACTGCGAAGCGATGAACATTCTCAGTAAGTTTGGTGTGACGCCAGAGCAAATCCGACGCCAGATCGAACGGGTTCTGCGTGAATCACAAAGCGAACCCAAACCAGCTCTCACGGGTCGATCGACCACAAAACGACGTCGCAACGGAGAAAAGGACCCCGAAAAAACACCCCTGATTGATCAGCTGGCAACTGATCTGACCTCCTTGGCAGAGCAGAACAAACTGGACCCTGTCATCGGGCGTCAAACCGAGATTGAGCGTGTGATCCAGATCCTGGCTCGCCGCACGAAGAATAACCCCGCTTTGATCGGTGAACCTGGTGTGGGGAAAACGGCCATTGTCGAAGGTCTTGCTCAACGCATTGTTGAGGGCGATGTACCGGCACCCCTGTTGGATAGGCGCTTACTTCAGCTCGATGTTGGGTCGCTGGTCGCTGGCACGATGTATCGCGGTCAGTTTGAAGAGCGATTGAAGCGTGTGATTGATGAGTTGAAATCATCGGACGCGATCCTATTCATTGATGAGGTTCACATGCTGGTGGGTGCGGGTTCGGCTGGCTCCTCTGTGGATGCAGCCAATATTCTCAAGCCAGCCCTCTCTCGAGGTGAATTGCAGGTGATTGGTGCCACCACGCTGGATGAATACCGCAAGAACATTGAAAGCGACGCGGCCTTAGAACGCCGCTTCCAGCCCATTATTGTCAATGAGCCCACTATTGAGGAGACGATTGAGATCCTTCACGGCGTTCGGTCTGCCTATGAGGACCATCACCGCTTAACCATAGAAGATGATGCCCTCGAATCGGCCGCCAAACTTTCCGCGCGCTATGTGAGCGATCGCTTCCTGCCGGATAAGGCGATTGATCTGATTGACGAGTCGGCATCGCGGGTGCGCATGTATAAAAGCCCCGCTGCGATTAATGCTAAAGAAGTCATTGCAGAGCTGCGTGAGCGTCGCCGTGAACTTGAAATGGCCAGAGAAGATGAGGATTTTGACCAGGTGGAAGATTTGCAGAACCAGGTTGATGGGCTTGAGGAGCAACTTGAGGATATGCGCAAGGTTTGGGATCGCACGACCAGCCCTCGTGTCACCACCGAAGATATTGCAGAAGTGATCTCGATGTGGACTGGGGTCCCGCTGATGCAACTCGAAACGGAAGAATCAGCTCGTTTGCTGAGCATGGAATCCAAACTCCGTGAGCATATTATCGGTCAGGACGAAGCCATTGAGACGATATCAAAGGCCATCCGCCGGGCGCGGGCTGGTCTGAAAGATCCATCTCGACCGGTTGGCTCTTTCATCTTCTTGGGCCCAACGGGTGTTGGCAAAACCGAGCTTACCAAGGCCCTGGCAGAATTTATGTTCGGCAGCGAAGATGCGTTGATCCAGTTGGACATGTCTGAATTTATGGAACGACACAGCGTCAGTCGTTTGGTGGGTGCCCCTCCTGGGTATGTGGGTTATGAGGATGCGGGACAGCTGACGGAAGCTATCCGTCGTAGACCTTATTCGATCATTGTGTTTGATGAGATGGAAAAAGCGCACCCTGAAGCACATAACATGCTCCTGCAAATTATGGAGGAAGGACATCTATCAGATGCCCGTGGACACAAGGTAGACTTCCGGAATGCCATCATCATCATGACCACCAATGTCGGTGCAGAGATGATCCAGCGTCAATCGACATTTGGTTTCTCTCTGACAGTCGATCAGGTCCAGGAAGAGGCGCAGGCCTACCAGGAAATGCGTAAGAAACTGATGGATGCGCTCAAACGCAGTTTTCGCCCTGAATTTATCAATCGATTGGATGGCGTGATTGTCTTCCGCTCCTTAAACAAGGAGGATATTCAAAAAATTGTCCAACTGGAGTTGAACAAGGTCAATGAACGCCTGGAGGAAAATCAAATCCAGATGCATGCCACGGAAGAAGCCCTTGAATTCTTAGCTGAAGAAGGCTATAACCCCGAGATGGGCGCTCGACCACTACGACGTGTGATCCAGCATATGATTGAGGATCGACTTTCCGATGCATTGCTGGCTAAGGAATTTGATGAAGGACAGCGAATCTTGATTGACCTCGAAACGGTTGAGGAGGACGGCGCGCAGGTCAAGCGGATTGTCCTCAAGCATGATGCTGAAAGGGATCAAAAAGAAGAGCCTGATTTAGCGGCAGTGGGGCTTTAACCTATGGCTAAAACAACCTCGCGCTATGTCTGTCAGGAATGTGGGCGAACAGCACCGAAACCCTTAGGGCGCTGCCCCCAGTGTGGCGCCTGGGACAGCATGGTTGAGGAGGTCATTGTCACCAATGCAACCGCTCAAAGTCGTGGGAACGTACACGGCTTGGGCGGTCTTTCTGTTCCTAAGCGTCTCAGCGATATCGAAGACGATGGCGAAGATCGCATCCCGGTGCCGATTGCCGAATTCTCGCGCGTATTGGGCGGCGGGGTTGTGCCGGGGTCAATCGTGCTGATCGGCGGGGATCCTGGCATTGGGAAGTCAACCTTGATGCTGCAAATGATGCTGCAGATGGCAGATGGACACCGGGTGTTGTACGTCTCCGGGGAGGAGTCGGAACGCCAAATTAAGATGCGCGCTACGCGGCTGCTGCGGGGGATAAATGATGCACCTGTGCTTTTACCAGAGGACCTTTTCTTGGTGACGGAAACCAACCTGGACCTAATTTTGGCACATATCCAATCGATCCATCCCAGTCTATTGGTGGTTGATTCGATTCAAACGGTTTACCGACCAGAAATGGAATCCAGTGCTGGGTCCATCTCTCAGGTACGGGAAAGTGCTTCCCTGTTGCGGGAGTTGGCGAAAACCTCCGGAATGGCTGTCTTCGTGATCGGGCATGTCACCAAGGAGGGGATCATCGCAGGTCCGCGCGTGCTGGAGCACATTGTGGATACCGTGCTTTATCTGGAGGGTGATCGCTACCAGGCTTACCGCCTGCTTCGATCGGTCAAGAATCGGTTTGGCGCCACCTCTGAAGTGGGTGTTTTCGAGATGCAAGAACGCGGCATGATCGAGATCGCCAACCCTTCAGAGGCTTTCCTGGCAGAACGCATGGTGAACGCACCAGGTTCAGCCATTGCCGTGACCATGGAAGGCACCCGTCCCTTACTTGTGGAAATTCAGGGTTTGACCAGTCATACCAATTTTGGCAATCCCAGGCGCACGCCGAATGGCATCGATTTCAACCGCCTGTTGTTGATCACAGCCGTCTTAACACGTCGATTGGGGCTTCGGTTATCGGAGCAAGATATCTTTGTCAACGTGGTGGGTGGGCTGCGGATTGATGAGCCCGCTGCGGACCTCGCCGTAGCAACTGCGATTACCTCTTCCATGCGGGATAAAGCCGTTCGAGCAGATCTGGTCCTGATCGGTGAATTAGGCCTATCGGGGGAGCTTCGGATGGTCAGCCAAATGGATTCACGGTTGCGGGAAGCTGCCAGTTTGGGCTTTAAGCAGGCCATCGTCCCACGACGCTTAAATCGCAAGCAGCCATGGCCGGGGGGAATTGCTGTTCAAGAAGCGCGTTCCTTGCAAGAGGCTTTAAAGCTGGCGCTGATTGATTGACACCGATTTTATCTGCAGCTTTACAAAGCAACCGTTATAATAGACTAAACCTCATTCATCAGCAGGGTTGTGTGCTGGTGCAGCCATCTTATATCCTACAGGAAACCTTTATGAGCAACTCAATTCTTGATTTAAAACCGATCTCCCGCATTCGCCGTAACCACGGCCTTGAACATGCCACCATCCATATTCTCAGCAAAAAACACCCAGGTGTGACCATTGGGGGGATGTCTACACCGATAGGTTTCACGATTATCGGCGATGTGACCTCGGAGGATGTGGCTGATGCAGCAATTGAAGCCCTGAAAAAATTGCGCGAGGGTCAGATTGATTTGGCACAGCATCCCAACTGCGGTACGAACTTCGCTATTTCAGGAGCAATTGCCGGCCTGGCAGCCTGGTTGGGTACCCTCGGCACCGATAAAAAATTAAAAAGTAAAATTGAACGATTGCCTTTAATGATCATGTTGTCAACCACGGCGCTTATTCTGACCAAACCCTTGGGACCCATCGTTCAAAAGCGGTTCACCACAGCCAGCGATCCCGAAGGGCTTGAATTGGAACGCGTTGAGACCTTTGTTCGGGCTGGCACGCGGATGCACCGTGTAATCACCAGAGGATAGGATCCTTCATGTCGGAAGAAAAGCCGATTGTCTATATCTTTCGTGGTGATGACCGCGAGGCGATAGAGACTCAAATTCGCACTTTCTATCGCAGCCTGGGGGCACCGGATATGGCGGATATGAACACTACACGTTTGGAGGGAAAGACCATCCGTCTAAATGACCTGCGGGCTGCTGCCCTAGCCCTGCCATTCTTGACCGAACGACGGCTGGTGATCCTTGAAGATGCCCTGAAATTATTCGATGGGAAAGCTGATCAGGATGATCGCTCTCAGATATTAGAATTGCTGGATTCCCTACCCCCTACCACCGCATTAGTGCTCTTGATCCCTGATGTACAAAAATCGCGCCAACGTGGTGGGCATTGGGATACCTTTTGGGAAACGCTGACCCCAAAGCATTGGTTGATCAAATGGGCTGACAAAGCTGGGGGGCGGGCATATATCCAGGATTGCGCCTTACCCACCGAGCGCGAAATGGGGGATTGGATTCTCAGGAAAGCCGTCGACCTGGGGGGCAGCTTTAAGCCCAATGCGGCTCAAGTCTTAGCGGAATATCTTGGCAACAATACCCAGCGTGTATCCCAGGAGATTGTTAAATTGTTGACCTATGTCAATTACGAACGCCCGGTGGACGATGACGACGTGCGTCACGTGAGCATTCAGGATAAGCAAGGTGATATCTTTCAGTTTGTGGACGCGATTGGTGCTCGGAATGGGGAAGAAGCTCTAAAAATGCTCCACCGGTTGCTCGAAGAGATGCCATTCTCACAGGTTTACCCAATGATCATCCGGCAATTTCGCTTGATCATGCAAGCCCGCGAGATCGTGGATACAGGGGGAGATGCGAACGAGGTCAGGAAGATCTTGGGGTTGCATCCTTTTATTGCCAAGAAGATTACTGCACAAGCGGGGCAATTTAGTCTGTCGATGTTGGAGATGATTTACCATCAGTTACTCAAAATGGACCTGGATGCCAAGACGGGTGTGATGGATGGGGATATTGCTCTGGATGTCTTTATTACGCGTTTGGCGAAGGGACTCGATATTTAATCGCTTGGAAAAATCATAAGGTCTGAAAAAACCCAATTCCCTTGCAGGCTGAGTAGTTTCAGAGTTGGTATAATTAGGATGTCATGATCAGGGATTTTTGCAGTGTATTGACCCAAAAGGGAAAAAGGGAGGAAGGGTGTGACCACTTTTGATCTGCGTGTGGGGACGTTAAATATCAGCGGCGGGGAAAAGACATTTGAAGAATTTCCCCATGACACACAGCAGGCGCGACAGGAAGCGTTGGAAATTTTAATCAGGCGTTTGGATGCGGGGTTGCTGTGCCTTCAAGAGGTCTCTCAATATATCGATGCGGATGGCCTAAACCACAGCTTGATGGATCAGGTCAATCATGCCGGGAAATATGTTTATTCCTGCTATGGGGAGACGGTTTCAATGGAAACCCACATGCAAGTCAAGAAGGATGTGATGGTTAAGGGGATTTTCAATGACTGGTGGAATTGGTCCAAGGGCAATGCCATCCATTCGCGGGTTCCCTTTGCACGTCTCAGTGATCCCTACTGCCCAGGCGTTCCGCGAAACATCCCTCTTTATCAACCGCTAACTTACGAAGGCAACCGAGACACCGAGCCACGTTACACCTTGTTGACAAGGCTCAAGACGCCCCCATTTCCCTTTGTGGCAACCTTGCACCTGACCACCCTGGTGGGAGAACGGCAACCCAACAGTCGGCCCAACAAGCTTGAACAATCACAATTATTGCGCAATCAGCAGATCCAGCGCTTTTTGGACCTGGTGCGTGAGCATATTCTCAAACCGGGAGAGCCCCTGATTTTAGCAGGGGACTTCAACGCCGTCTCGGATGAGTACTGTCTTTCCCAATTGCTGGTATCCGAATCGGGATTTGTCCGGCTGGTGCCAGAAAACGAGAGCCCCAGTCATGCGGGATCCGAGCAATTGATCGACCATATCTTCTTTTTTCCACGGGAACGACTTATTGACTATCATTGCTGGATCGAATCTAGTAATCTCAGCAGGAGAGCCTCGGATCATTTGCCCGTTGTAGCAAATTTGCAGATAAAATAACCTAATCGAATTTAAAATGCCGATCGATCGATAATTTCACGGTTGAGGACGGTGTTTTAAAAATTGAGATTAAAGATGAGAACAGGAGCAGCATCGATCATGGCAACGAATAAAAAACGTCACTATTTTGGGACGGACGGTGTCCGCGGCACGGTTGGTCAACCGCCCTTGGTGTTGAATTTTGTGACACAGTTGGGCTATGCCGCCGGCGTGGTCCTCTCCCGAAGGACACTTGCCGGACACCCGACCTTCTTAATTGGACGTGATACACGTCAATCGGGGGAGATGCTACAAAGTGCGCTGACAGCTGGTTTGCTGGCCAGCGGCGCCACCGTTGTGGACCTGGGTGTGATGACGACCCCAGGGGTTGCCTTTATGGTACGCAAGATGAACGCGGAGGCGGGGGTTGTGATATCTGCTTCGCATAATCCAGTGGATGAGAACGGGATTAAATTCTTTAATGCAGATGCTCTGAAATTAAGCGAAGAGATTGAGCTTGAGATTGAATCCCTGTTAGAGAGTCCTATCGATCTGAGCGGTAAGTCTGCAGCACAGTATGGCAGGCGGATCAATGGGACGGATATGCGGGAACTTTATGTCGATCACCTGGTGGACGAACATCAGGATCTTTCACTCAATGGGCTGAAATTAGTGTTGGATTGTGCCAACGGCGCGGCGTCCTGGTATGCGCCCGAGGTGTTTTCACGTTTGGGCGCCGATGTGGTCGTCATTCATGCTTCACCGACCGGCTCGAACATCAATGAGCAAGCAGGTTCTGAACATGTCCGACGTCTACCGCATGATCTGAGTGCGTTGATCGATCAATATCAGGCGAATTTTGGCGTGGTGTTTGATGGCGATGCAGACCGTGTCATCTTTGTTGATGAGGACGGACACCTGGTGGACGGCGATCATATGCTGGCTATCCTGGCGGATTATTTGATCTCTCAGGACCGGTTGTTGGGTCATACCGTGGTCAGCACCAACATGCGAAATGGTGCCCTGGTGAATTATTTTGCTGAGCGTGAGATCCATTTTGTTGAGACACCTGTGGGGGATAAATATGTCATGGAGGCTTTGAGAGCGTTGATGGCACAAGAACAGCGGGGAGGTCAGATTGGCTTGGGTGGTGAGCAATCTGGGCACATCATTCTGATGGACGAGATGCATGCGACTGGGGATGGCCTGCGTTCAGCTATTTATTTGATTCGGGCTTTTTTGGCCAGCCGCCAGAGGACTCTGGCCTCCCTGGCAGAGAGCATCCATAAATATCCCCAGGTGATCGCTTCAGCCGTCGTCGCTGAGAAGATCGATCTTGACCAGTTGGAACCAGTCACAACCCTCAAGGATGCATTGGAAGACTCCTTGCCAGGATTGACCCGATTTAATTTGCGCTATTCCGGTACAGAGCCAAAAGTACGGTTGATGTTAGAAGCGGATAATCGTCAAACTGAACAAGGTTTAGCTGAGAAAGCCTTTGAATTGTGTGATGCTGTGCAAAAAGCCACCGGCACCCCTCCCGGCAGCTTCCTGGAGGTGCTCAATGTGACCCAGGGTGGGTTGGTCGCGCGAGGGTCATAGGACAAGGGATGCAACCATCGGTTGTTGATTTGTGTGGTATTTGGAGAGGGCGAAATTTGAAGGATGGATCTTTTATTGGGAGAAAATGATGAATAATTTGACCAACAGCTTTGATGACCTGGAGATCAAGCATTTAGGGGCAACCTTCAATGCGCTAAATCGCGATTTAATGGTAGCGGAGATCCCCGAAAACTGGGAGCCAGCAATAGCCGCCATGGATCAATTTTTAGATGGGCTGGAAAGTAAGGTGATTTTTAATCCGGACCTTATCGCTCAAAATCATGCAGATTCTTCACGGGCCTTCAGCATGCTGTTAACCCTGATCGCAGTGGGCTCGCAATATCGTTTGGAACAATTCATGCCAAAGGGTCCTGCAGGGCAGGCGCGGCGCGGCATAATTGAGAGGGATTACCTTCCGGCTACGGGTACCTTGCGTAAAAAAGGGATTGATCTGACGAAAAAATATCTAAGTGCTCCGATCTTTAACAGTCTGCGCGACGCCATTAATCATGAGATCGTACCGCTGTTGGATAGCATGGATTACGAAAAGGATCCTGATCGCTGGATGCCCTTCAGGGTTGTTCAAATTGGTAACATTTACGAGCGTCTGTATGGATTTCGATTGCGCACCTTGGAACCGCAATTGGTTGGTGATGAACAAAATCTGGGCTTGCTGCGCAGGATTTATGACCGGAAGTACCTTCGGTTTGGGACATCAGGCGTGCGTGGGCGCTGGGAGGCTGATTTTACCGAGAACCGCGCAAGAGGCGTCGTGCAGGCTGTCTGTGATTTCTTGAACGATGTTAACGTGCCAGGCTTTGTTGGAGGAGAAAATTTAGCAGGCAAAAAGATTGTGATTGGCTATGACACCCGTCGTAATGCTGATGTGGTCGCCAGGTGGGCTGCTGAGGTGTGCCTGGCGAATGGCTTCGAGGTTGAGTTTGCCAACCGGGATGCGCCCACCCCGGCGTTGGTGTATTACCTGACCGATTATTTGTCCCCGGACGAGGTTGCTGGGCTGATTATCTGCACGGCCAGCCATAATCCCCCTGAATGGCAGGGAATCAAATTCAATCCCCGTTTGGGTTATCCTGCCCCGACCAACGTGACCGATTTCCTTTCTTTTCACATCAATGCGCTGCAGTTGATAGATGCTGAAACCCCGATCGCAGAATTTGAAGCGGCTCGCAGGGAGGGACAGGTTCATGGCTTTGACCCATTGGATGATTATGTGACCTGGATCAAGGATAACGGCAATGGAAACGCCCGTATCCCGGTGGATTTTGACCGGATTCGGGAATTCTTCCATGACAAAATGGTGGTGATCGACGAATTCCACGGTTCAGGGCGTGGTTATTTGACCCGCTTGGTAGGAGAAGCGGGTGTGCGTTATACGGTGATCCACGCACAGTGCGATCCCGAGCTGACCGGGCTGGATTACGCCAACCCCGAAGAACCTTTTATCAATCCACTCAAGGACAAAGTCGCTGAGACCGGTGCCCACCTTGGTCTGGGGATGGATACCGATGCGGACCGCTTTGGCATCGTGGACAAGGGGGGGATTTATTTCCGACCCAACCAGATCTTGCCCATGTTGGTGCGTTATCTGGGGGTGGAACGTGGTTTACAGGGACGGGTGATTGCTACCCAAACGGGTTCCCCATTGATCGAGATATTGGCTGGGAAGATCCCTGACAACGAAGAAAATGAGCCTGCAGAAGGTGCCCTGCCAGGGTATGTCAGCCATCCTTTTTATCATATCCGCATTGGCAGTCGGGAGGATCGGATCTTGAAGCACGCTTTCCTGGTGCCAGTGGGAATCAAGTATATTGAGGAGATCCGGCGCACGGATCGTGCGTACCAGGCGGAAAAGCCCTTACCCCCGAATTGGCGCGACCGGATTTTGATTGGTGGGGAGGAATCCTCTGGTTTGACGACGCGCGGTCACGTGACAGATAAGGATGGACCCTGGGCAAACTTGCTGGTCATGGACATGCTGGCTTATTTCGGGACACGGGATGAGAACCCGCTGACCACGATTTCAGAGATTTGGGCGGATATGGTTAAGATGGATGGCTTATGGGAATCCTTTGGCTGTTCACCGGATGATCCCACCTCCCACACCGGGCGGACGGATGTCGATGCACCGCTGGAGGCGAAAGAGGCTTTTATCAATTATTATTTGGACTTACCACAGCAGGCAGGAACACCTCAAGTTGCCGGTATGCAAATCGCCTATTTGGGTGGCATTCGCTACGACGTGGCGGAGATGCAGTTACGAGATGCCGAGGGGGATGAACGCTATCAGTTGCGGGTGCGCGCTTCAGGGACGGAGCCGATCAACCGGATTTATGTGGAGAGCAAAGACTCTGCATTGGGGCGCAAGATTATGGACGCCGCCTTGGATAAGCTTGAAGCCTTGACGATTGAGGAAATTCGCAAGGCTCACAGCGAGTGGCGTTTGGTGGATATGCTGGCGCAGACGCGCTTGACGGAGAAGACCCGCCAGGCAGTGGTGGAGACCATTGCGGTGAGGGGGTGGGAGATGGCGGATGTGACCGCCAAGATCGTGATGATGATGGGGATATTAGAAAACCGCAACCGTAAGATCGCCCAAACGTGGTTGGCGGTGTTGGGGTAGAAGATTGTGGTTATTGTGAATGGTGAATTGGGAATGGTGAATGGTTAGGCGCGCACCATCAAATTCGATTTCGTAGATCCAAACGGGTGTAGGGGCACGGCGTGCCGTGCCCCTTGGTTGTGTCACGCAGGTGTCATCGATACCATGCATGACCTACATGATGATGGGAATTATTTCTCCCCCTGGATGATGATCAAGGTCTGGCTGCTGTAGGCATAATATCCCTGGGGCATCGGTTCTTGATCAAGAATATAATCCCTGAGGGCATAAGCAAAATCACTTTGATCGACCAGGCGGTCATAATTGTCAATCTCAAAAAATGGCTGGTAGCGCGCCGCGAGATAGCTCACCCGACTCATATCCAATTTAATCTGCACCCAATTATCACGCGGGAAAAGGATCGGGTGATCTGCCAAAAGGATGACCTCATCCGGCAAGGTGGGCAATAGATCCGCCAAATCTTTCAAGAACATATAGGGGTAATCGGTCGCTCTCAGTTCGTAATCTCGATTGGCATCCCTGTGGGTGATGTAGGGATCAAAGCCCTGAGTAGAATCACGCATCTGCACCTGGATATAGGCTGTCCCTCCGGCGGGGATGATGTGAATGGGGACATTCTCTCCAGAAGTCCCTCCCAGGACAAGCTGCATGGGCAGCATCTCGCCATCAAAGTCGTGGGCGACATTGAGATAATAAACCGTGATTGTTTCCCCTAAGAAATAGAAGAGGCGTTGATGAATCCCCCGATCCAGTAACTGGAAGGCCATGAATACCCAGAGATCATTGACCTCATCGAACTGGTCTACGCCGATTTGCGTGACATGGATATAGGACCAGTCGACCATCCTGCCGTTGATATCTTGAAATGGAAAGAGCACTGCCGGTTGGGCAGGGACCTCGCTGGGGGTGGGTGTGGGACTGAGAGTGCGAAAGGGTGAGGGTGTTATCGTGGGTGTTTTGGAGGGGAGGGGTGTGATGGTGTTTGCCGGTGTTGAAGTCAGTGTGATCGTTGGCGTGTAGGTCACGGTGGATGTGAAGGTGGGCGTCCAGGTATGCGT
>CAZWDG010000013.1:0-13970 GCA_964633075.1 uncultured Candidatus Brevefilum sp. | reverse complement strand
AAATGTGGCTTATAGGCGCCGTGTCTTTGCTTATCCCTTTGCTTGTGTGGTTTTTAGCCGATATCCGCAGCCCTTATGCTTTGTTTGCATTGTGGTTGGCGGGGTTTGCTGGCTTGATGATCCTGGATGAATTTGTCGATAACGCTTATCGTGAACTTAAGAAAAACAAACAGAACATCTTCAGGGCAATTGTTAAGACTTTTCAAAGGAAGCGACAGAGATACGGCGGTTTAATGGTGCACTTAGGGATGGTGCTGCTGAGCCTGGGAATCATCGGTATCGAGGGATTGCAGCAGGAAACCCAGGTCACGCTCAATCGAGGGGAGCGTGTGGATCTCAAGGCATATCAATTCCAGTATGTAGGATTGGATAGTTTTCTCAGTGAGGATAAAAGGCAAATTACTGAAGCAGAGGTCATTGTCTCCCATGAGGGGAAACCTATTGGCAGACTTAATCCTCAGCGGCAGGTGTACATCAACATGGGATTGGCAATCACCCAACCTGCAGTTATAAGCAATCTTGCCAGGGATATCTATGTTATCCTGGAAGAATGGGAACCGGATTTACAGGATCGGGCGACATTCAGCTTATTGATCAACCCCCTTGTGAATTGGTTGTGGATCGGCGCAGGTATGCTGACCTTGGGAACCGCGGTTGCAGTGTGGCCTGTCACCAAGCACAAACTAAGAAAGCCTTTAGGGATGAACCATTATGACGAAACTGCAGGGTGAAGCAAATACGCGTTCTGGAAGATCGAATAAGCTCTCGGCAATCCTTCTCTTTATCAGTGCTGTCATTGTGTTGGGGGTGGTTGGGATTCGTCTCTTCAGCGATGCTGAAAAACCCCTCGTGTTGGGAGGACGCCCAAGGGATTTTAGCCTGATCCCCTTTTCAGGCTCAGAAATCAATACTGCCGATTTGCGGGGTAAGGTTATCCTGGTTAACTTTTGGGCATCCTGGTGCACCTCCTGCAAGGAGGAAGCGGAGATGTTAGAAGAAGCCTGGAAAGCGTACCAATCGAAGGGCTTGGGTGATGTTGTCTTTGTTGGTGTAGCCTACAAGGATACTGAACCCGAATCCCTTGCTTTCCTCTCAAAATATGGGGTGACCTATCCGAATGGGCTGGATGCTGAGGGTGAAATTTCTACAATCTACCAGGTTACCGGCGTGCCCGAGACATATATCCTCGATTCCAAAGGTTTCCTGGATGCAATTAAAATCGGCCCCTTTGTTTCTAAAGCTGAAATTCACAATGCACTTGACGCGGTTCTGGGGGCAGAGTGAGTCAGAGTGAGCAGGTAACCAACTTTAAAGCGGCCAAAGTATGGGGACCATGAGTATCGAGATCAGGTAGATCAAAATCGTCAAAATTGAGCCAACTTTGAGAAAATCAAAGAAGCGGTAATTGCCGGCGCTGTAGACGATCAATGCAGCGGGTTCAAGAGGTGTAATAAAGGAACAACTGGCACCAAGGGCAATCATCACGGCGAATGTCCTGGGATTTAACCCCAACTGGATGGCTGTTTGAAGGGCTACAGGAATCACCACCACTGCAGCAGCTTGGTTGGACATGGGCTGAGTTAATAAGAGGGAAACGAAAAAGAAGGCTGAAAGTAAAAGGATGGGATGAGCGGGTCCGATCACCCGAATGATGAGATCTGCGATCATATCCGCCAGTCCAGACACCTCCATTGCTTGACCCAGGGCTAGCATACACGAGATCATCAACCACAGGTTCCAATTGACCTGCCGGTAGGCTTCGCCGGGGGTGATACAGCGGGTGATGAAAGCGAGTAATACGCCCAGCATAACCGCCACGGGTAAAGATAAAATTTCAAAGGTCACCAAAATCAACACACCAGCAAATATAACCAGCGCTATGGGCGCTTTGGTTGTTTCAGGCATGATGTCTAGCTTCCCTGTTACCACCCGGAAGTTGTTATTGCTTCCTAGGCTGTCGATAGTGTCCGAATCTCCCTGTAAGAGGAGTTGATCCCCGACCTGAAGCCTTGTCTTGCTGATCTGATAGTGAATGGTTTTCCCTTTACGGTTGACGCCCAATACCTGGAGACCATAACGATCACGAAAATTAAGTCCTGACAGGGTTCGGCCGATCAAGGGGGATCCTGGCAGCAAAATCACTTCTGCCATAGAAACCCCCCTGCTGATTTCTGAGTCTTCCTTGAATTCTCCTGTGAATTCGACGATGCCTTCATCTTCTAATGCGACCAGATCATTCCGGTTGCCTTCAACGAGCACCTTGTCACCTGGTTGTAGGACTGTACTTGCCCTTGGTTCTACTTGCTTCCCGGTCTGTTTCAATATTCTCAAGACGGTCAGATCATATACTTTACCAAGTCCAATTTCGTTCAGACTTTTCCCACACCAAGGGGAGTTGGGCTTTACTCTAAATTCTGAAATATACGAAAGGATTTCCTCGGACATTTCTGATTCAGCTTGGTCCCTCACGGGGACGAAATGTCGCCCTATAAAAAACATGTACAACAAGCCGATGACTAAGATTGGAAATCCGACGGGGGTCAGCTCAAACATTCCCAAGGGTTCCATGTCGTGTTGATGCAAGAGCCCGCTTATGACCACATTTGTGGAAGTGCCTACCAGGGTGATTGAGCTAGCCAGAATGGTAGCAAACGCCAATGACATGAGCAGCTTGGACGGTGGAATCTTGAACTTCCTGGCGAGGCCAATTGTCATGGGGGTGAAAAAGGCTGAGGTGGCTGTATTAGACATGAAACCACTTAAAATGCCGGCTGTACCCGTGATGATCCAGAAAAGTTGATTCTGGTTGCCGCCAACCGTCCTTAAGATCGCTCTGGAAATCTTTTGGATCACTCCTGTGCGAACCAAAGAGGCTGTTAATATGAGTAAGCCGAGGATCATTATGGCTGTATCGCTCCCAAAACCCAGGAAAGCCATTTCGGCTGGCAGGATGCCTGTTAGGATCAATGACAGCATCACCCCAAGGGCGATGACCTCTGCAGGCAAGGTCTCAATCGAAAACAAAACCAGCGCTGCCAGGATAATGAGGATTAAGAGGATGATGGATAAGGTCATAGGGCGCCCTTTTTTGGAGTGTCGATAATTATTATACAGTAATTATGCTGATGAAAAAATAAAAGGGAGTTGGTCCAATGCGGAACGATGCGTATAACTTAAGCGTCTAAAATTGAAGAATTGTTTAGCTGATAGGGCTTTTAAGGTTCAATGAAGTATAATCTGGGGCTAATATGATAGAAAACAGGAAAACCGTTTCTCAAAAAGGTGTTTTTACCCAGCTTTTGCTCTCTCTGCCGCTTAGCCTGATTATTTTTGGGACTCTGCTTATTGTGCTGTTATTTGCTTATGAGGTGGTTAATGCTAACCGTGTGTATCCGGGCGTTTATGTGCATGACCTTGATCTCTCAGGGTTAACCTTGGATGAGGCCAGTGATCTTCTGTCTGAAAAATTAAATTATACCTATGAAGGGAATTTGTCCATCACCTATCAGGACCAGGTGTGGGAGGCACGCCCCATTGACCTGGGATATCTGATCGATTCCGTCTTCAGCGCTCAAAAAGCTTATGAGGCGGGTCGGGGCTTGTGGCTTCCTGCAGGTATTGTTGAAAAGGGACGCGCCTGGTTTACTGGACTTCAGCTCGCGCCGATCGCTTTTTATGATGAGCGCGTGGCATTATCCTTTCTCCAAACAATTGCAGCAGAAATTGACCGACCTGTGCAGGAAGCCTCTTTGGCTCTGGTGAATACGGATGTTGTGGTGAAAAGTGGTCAGATTGGACGAGAGGTGGATATTGAAGGAACCCTTGCTTTCATCGAGCCGATCCTGGCGCAAATGCAAAACGCAGAAATTTCGCTCATTGTAAAAGAGACTCCCCCAGCGATTATGGATGTGGGACCCCAAGCTGAACTGGCGCGTGAGATCCTGAGTAAACCGCTTGTGTTGACCGCCCCAGGAGGAGAAGAATCTTCCTGGATCATTCAGCCTGAAGAATTAGCTGCGATGCTCATCATCACACGGGCAGATGCCAACGAAAATGAAAATTTGGGATATCAAATTGCCATTAATGAGGACTTATTTGGTATTTATCTCAACAGCTTGGCGCCTGGTTTGTTTGTTTCACCTGTAAATGCTCGTTTCATCTTCAATGATGATACCCGTCAGCTGGAAGTGATCACGCCCGCAATCATTGGGCAATCACTCGATATCCAGGCAAGTCTGGCGCAGATTAATGAAGGACTAAAAAGCGGTGCCCATGAGATTGCCCTGCAATTTGAGACGCTTGAACCTGAAGTGACGGATGATATGACCGGGGAAGAATTGGGTATCACAGAACTGGTTCACAGTGAGACATCCTATTTTTATAACTCTGATGCTGCTCGTGTCCAAAACATTAAAACGGCGGCAGCACAATTCCATGGGTTGTTAATTGCACCTGGAGAGACCTTTTCCATGGGAAATGCTTTGGGGAACATCAGCCTTGAAAATGGTTATGCGGAAGCGTTGATCATTTATGGCGGACAGACCATTCAAGGTGTCGGCGGCGGCGTTTGCCAGGTGAGCACAACCCTTTTCCGCGCAGCATTTTTTGCTGGGTTCCCTATCCAGGAACGTCATGCGCATGCCTATCGGGTTGGTTACTATGAGATGCGGCGGGATGGCAGCAAAGATCCCAATTTGGCCGGCTTGGATGCGACCGTTTATTTTCCGCTTGTAGACATGAAATTTACCAATGACACCGAGCACTGGTTGTTGATGGAAACCTACATGGGTGATTATTTCTCGCTCACATGGAAATTTTATTCAACCAGTGATGATCGCAGGGTGGATTGGCAAACGACAGGTCCGACAAATGTCATCCCAGCACCAGAACCGCTTTATCGTGAAAATCCTGACCTTGAACAGGGTGAGATCAAGAAAGTTGATTATGCAGCTGATGGCGCTGAAATCACTGTCACGCGTACGGTCTATAAAGAGGATCAAGTGTATTTTTCGGATTCATTCTATACAAAATTCCAACCCTGGCAAGAAGTCTTCGAATATGGCCCAGGGACAGAGATTCCAGAATCAGAATCTGAGTGAGCCCATCAGGATGAACAAGGCAAGGTTATCATAGTTGATCAATATTTGGCATTTTTAGATTTTGTGAATTAGAATTAAAACGACTTAGCTCTGTTAATCAGGGACGTTTTGGAGGTTCGATGGTCAACAAAGAATTAATCGATCTGCTTCGCTGTCCGAACTGTGTTCAGGAAAAGGATGGATTCCTAGAATTCTACCAGGAATGCTGGCTTATCTGTCAGGATTGCGACCGAAAATATCCGATTGTGGATGATATTCCGGTGATGTTGATTGACGAAGGTGATAAGTGGATTGATACGGCGAAGGAAGACTTACCTGTTCCACCGCCACCAATGGATTAATAATTTCCTGTTTATCAAATTATCTATCACTTAGGCTCATTATTGAGTAATAAAACCTTTTATCAAAATACGCCTGTCGCCGCAGAAGTGGTTCAAAAAAGATGCAAATTGTTAATAGGATAAAAAATAATTTTCCCAAAGATCGCACAACCCAGATCATTCTGGGAGGGATGGTCTTGCTGGCTTTGGTGGGGGCTTACTTTGGATACGGATTGTTACGACAGTTTGTAGCGACAAACGAGACTTTCTCACTGCCAGGCGATCCAGTCATGAGTAAGGAGGACGCGAAGGGTGAGGAAGAGGTTGGCAGCACACCTAAACCGACGGATATTCCTGCAGCTTTATTGCCCACCCCAGAGCCATGGGATGGCGTGAGCCGGGTCAACCTCCTGGTGATGGGTTTGGATTATCGCGATTGGGAAGCGAATGAAACCCCACGCACCGACACCATGATTGTCTTCACCCTTGATCCTCTCAACCAGACCGCCGGAATGCTCTCGATCCCGCGTGATTTATGGGTAGCTATTCCCGGGTTTGATTATGGCAAGATCAACACGGCTTATTATCTCGGCGAGGTCTATAACTTGCCTGGAGGAGGTCCAGGTCTGGCAGCCCGGACCGTAGAAGAATTACTGGGTGTTCCAATCCATTATTATGCACAAATTGATTTCCAGGCATTTATTGATTTTATCGATCATATTGAGGGTGTCAGGCTGACATTTGACGAGCCCATGGTCCTGGATCGCCTTGGCAAATGGAATACGGTAACGATTGAGCCGGGGGTGATTACGCTCCCGGGTGATTATGCCCTGGCTTATGTGCGCGCCCGTAAAACTGAGGGCGGCGACTTTGATCGGGCTAAACGCCAACAAAACTTGATCATGGCAGTCCGGGACCGAATCCTCGAATTTGATATGATGCCCAAGCTTGTCGCCCGGGCGCCAGAAATCTATAAAGACCTGGCAGCTGGGATCAATACCAATATGAACTTGAATGAAGCGATCAAACTGGGCTGGTCGGTTTTAGAGGTGGATCGCAACGCGATCAATCAGGCTGTGATCAGCAATGAATATATCTCCTTTGGAAAATCGCCGGATGGACTGGATATTTTAATGCCCGTACCGGATAAAATCCGGTTACTCCGTGATGAGGTCTTTGGCGAAGGCGCAGCTTTGGGGCCGGTGGCAGAAGGGGATGAATTAGACCTGGTTGCAGCTGAAGGCGCACGGGTCTCGATCCAAAACGGATCCTCACAAGGGGATATGGGAACCAGGACAGCAGCCTGGTTAAGGGACCAGGGATTTACTATTGTCGAAGAGGTCTCAACCGACTATAGTATCACGACTCAAATTTACGTATATAACAGCACACCTTATGCACTGCGCTGGCTGGCGCAAACCATGGGCGTGGCATCGACTGGTATTCATTATAGTTATGATATCAATGCCGGGGTCGACCTTGTGGTCCTGCTTGGCGATGATTGGGTGAGCCAAAATCCGATTCCATAAAATTCCTGAAATATCTATCTCAACCTGATCTTGAGCTTTCTTCTGTTCTGAAAATCCTTCATGATGATTCTATCGGAAAGCGATTAGCCCCCAACATTTAACACCAAGATGAAAAAAGCCTGGAACGAGAATCCCATCGGGGGATCATTCGATTCCAGGCATTCGATTTTTTGTGGTGGTAGAGATTGTCCCTTGTTAATCCATTTCTTCTGGTGTGTATAGAAAAAATCTATTTAGGGTTCCTTTATTTGGCTTACTCAAAAGCAGTATAGTAACTTGGAACGACCCAGACCATAATATCAGAAACTGTAAGGTCACTATCATAGAAGGCGTACACTTCGATTTCGCCAGTGCCGCCAGCGGGGATGGGTTCGTCTAGGTAGGTACTTCCACCGCCGATGATGATCCCGTCTTTGTCGTACACAAGCGCATAAATGTCCACCTCGCTGACTTGCTTGGTGTAGGTATTGGTGAAAGTGACCTTCACCTGATCGTCAAAGTCGCCCGTCAATTCAGAGCCAGTCACCTGGAAAATGTTCTCAGTCAGTTCATAATCATCGACAACATCCCCTGGGAATATATAAGCGGTATATCTTGAGGGATCTGCGCCTTCAGGTGGCGTGTTGAAATAAGGTGATAAACCTAAGGTGTCACCAGGGAAGAGATAGTCAATATACTGTGATCCAAGGCCGGTGACAAAGTCATCCTCATCGTAGTAAACAACTGTCATGATGAGATCTTTTAAGATTTGATCTTCCAGGTTGTTTTGGATAACAGCGCCACCATATAGAAGGTCAGATTGGCTGACATAGAAATTATGATCGGTGATACTGACCGCTCCCCTTAATGCTTCCAGGTCTTCATATTCATCGGTAATATAGGTCAACACAGGAAAGGCTTCGAAGGAAGCAACCGAACCATAGGTATCCAGGTAGGTGAAAAATCCTGTTTGATCTTCTCCTGGGATGAAATCAATGTAGGTATACCCTCCCCCGATGATTTTTCCTGTCTCATCAAAGCAAAGAATGCTGGTTCGCACATCGGTGTAGGTGATTGAATCTGCATTTTTTACGACACCGGTGGCTACTGGCCAGGTGCCTCCCTCCCATATTTTAACCTTTTCCACAGTTAAGGGATTTTCAGAACCATCAGGTGATTCGGAGTCTTCAAAGGTATAGGAAATGTCGACATTATTGACAGGGGGATCATCTTCATCCAGTGAGGTTTGATAAAAAATGCCGATCTTCTGTCCTGGGAAAAGCGTTGGGAAGATATTCCAGTCTTCGACAATCTCCTGCCCAGATGAATCTTGGAGCGAGATCGTGTATTCCACACCAGTCAGGATGAGATCCTTGCTTTTATTCTCCAGCAAAAATCCCACGAAAACCTCATCTTCTTTGGTGCCCCAGGTGTCACTGTACATTACCAGTTCCTCACCTGGTTCAATGGATTCTTCTTCAGGTTCAACCGGTTGGACTTCTTCTACTGGCGGGATTTCTTCTGTTGGGGGAATTTCTTCAACAGGGGGTTGCTCCTGAATGATAGGCTCAGGAACGACGACAACCGGTTCCTGGGTCTCCGCGCCCTTTTTACTGCCAATTGGCAATAGACCGCAAGTGCAGGCCAGGCCGACCACTAATGGAAACAGGATGAACAACACGATGATGATAGATTTATTTTTCATGTTAAATTCCTTTTCTGGGTGATAAGAGATCTAAAAAATTCAAAATGAATTCTTAAACTCAAATGAAACCTCCCCGCAGCAAGCTGCGGGGTATCCTGCAGTTACATATTTCTAGTTGAACAGGCTAAGTTGCTGTGCGTGTAACTGCTCATATTCGTTTGATTCTCCTTGATTTTGTACATATGTTCGTATTGTTTCTTCACTTCCATATCGTCCAACCGTACTTACATAATATCCGTCAGACCAGAATTCCCCTCCCCATAGCTGCTTTTTTACTTCTGGCGCTTGTCGAAATACTTCCCTTGCTGTGATACTTTTTACTGTCTGTATGATCTTTGTCGGACTGTAGCGCGGGATTGACTGAATTAAAAAATGTACGTGATCTCCATCTGTTCCAATTTCAATGAATTTTATTTCATACCTCTTCGAAATTCCTAAACAGGTTTGTTTATGATTTCATCAACTTTTTTATCTATCACTACCCTTCGATATTTTGCAGGACATACAAAGTGATATAGTAATACGGATATATTATGACTTTTCCTAACCAACTCGCTCATTTACTAATCTCACCGCTTTTTCGCAGCAAGCTGCGGGGAAATGCCCTCATTAGATTATAAACTGAAAACAGAGTGTTTGACTCAAACCCTAATCTGAGATCACACCGATCATCTGAACAGCATCAATGCCGAGCTGATCAGCCTGGGTGCTCTCATCAAGGATAATTTGGACGCCGATCACGGCCAGTGGGATTTCATCGATTGGGTCAAAAACGAGCGCAGTGGGGCAGCCTTCCAGGATGCGGGAAGTGGTTAAGTCTAGGGGAAAATAATCGGTCTCCGATAGCAGATTGACGGCGATGATGGATTGGGGATCCTCTGTGAAGAGGATGTTTAACACCTCTGGTTGTACAGGGGTCTCAAAATACAGTTCGATCCATCGCTGATCGTCTGAGGGTGCTGGCTTCCAGGCTGTGACGGCTTCTTGACAATTTTCCCAGGTGTCGGAGGTCCCCAAGGCTTGTGTCGCTGCATATGCGTTGGGTGTTAATTCACTGCTGGCTGTGACCTTATCTGCCCATTGAGTGATCATGTCCCCAGGTTTTTGTGCGGCTTTATCGTCAATGGGGATTTGGTTAAAGACCGCCACAACGCCGTAATAAGCACCAGAGTCCTCAGGGTCAAAACCGGCAAACTCCAGCACACCGGTAAGCGTCGATTCCCCCATCTGATCCAGCCAAAACGACCCTTCCATGGCAGGGGTAAAGTGGTTTTTGTAGAAAAGTCGGGCGGTGGGAATATTTGCATAGGTGTTGAGCGGCAGCTCGCCCACTGTGAGCTGGTATGGCAGGTAAAGCCAGATTTCAGTTGTATCATCACAACTAAAAAAACGGATGATACGCTCTGTCTCTGTCAGATTATAGGAGAAAGCATCGCATTGGGTTGCGCTGAGTGTGGTGTTTGTGTTTTTGTCGCTGACCTCAAAATACACATACCCTTCTGGGACCTGGGAAGCATTAAAGCCCAGGTTGCTGACGGTCAGGTAGGGGGTGGACTCCGGTGTGGGTCGTGCTGATATTAAGGGGGTGCCAATCATTTCCACGGCGTCAATGGCGGTGAGATTGCCTTCTTCTTCAGGGTTTAAGGTGTCAAAATCTAACCTGACGGCGTAAACAGGCTCGGTAAAATCAGTAAGATCGATGGTGAGCGTAGAGGGGCATGCGCTGAGTGCAGCAGGGGTCCCTTCATAAATGTCGTGAGGATTGCCATCAAGATCGATGAGGGCTATGTTGACAATGGCATTAAAGGTGTAGGCAAAATGAATATCAACCCGGGTTGGTATGACGGGATCGGCATAAAATAACTGGAGAAAATCTCGGGCATTAGGATAAAAATTAGATGGATAAATCCAGACCGATTCCAAGGGAGAGAACTCACAGTTTTCAGAATCGGGTTCCCCAACGGTGTAGGCTGCTTGTTCCGAATAACTCTCCGCCACGGCTGAAACAGCCCATTGATGTTTGAGATTCGCAATTTCGTCAGGCGGAGTCTGTTTCGTGGATGTCGCTGACAGCGCTGGCCTGGTTGTGGATGTTGCTGCAGCGATAATCTCCGGTGTGGCTTTAATCTCTTGCGTAGAAGAGAAGGAGAGCGTGCAAGCCATCGTGGATAGTAGAAGAAGGATCAAACATATTTTCCAAAGCAGGGATGGTTGAGCGGTAAAAAGGGTCCGTTTTTTCATGCTGGCAGCGACCTTTTCGTGTGTTGTGGAAGTCTATTCGGCGATGCTTTAATTATATCAAATTCTAAATAGGGTTAATCAACGCATAAACCCCAAGAGAGATTCTCTGTCCAGCTGTAATTTGACTGCTCAACAAAGAACTGGTGAAAGAGACTTGGCGATTTATGGGTTAGGGTAGTGTCGGGAAACTGTGGCTAGGCGCAAACGCTACTCCCACCAGCCCCTGACCGGTATGTGCCCCTAAAACGGGTGAGATCGAACAATCCGGCAGCCATTCACAATGGAAGGCCTTATCCAGGGCTTCTCGCAATTGATCTGCTGCTTCGGGGTTGTCTGCATGTCCGATCTGGACGCGTAGTCGTGTCCCTTCTTCGAATTTATTGGCGATAGTGGTGGGGATAGCCAGGATGGCGTTTTTGAAAGTACGGGCTTTTCCGCGATCATAATATTTTCCATCACCTTTATCCACACCAATCAACGGTTTGATCCCTAACATAGAAGCCAACAGGCCTTTGAGATGGCTGATGCGTCCACCATGGATGAGATAAGATAGGTTTGGCAAGGTGAAGATGATCTCAGATTGTTCCCGCACCTTGCTCATCAATTTGAGAAGTTTCTCTAATGGCCAACCCGCTTTAAGGGCACGGATAGCGGCCTCAATCTGCCAGCCCATCTCGATTGAAAGGGTACGCGTATCGACCAATGTGATATTCGCCTCGGGCAACTGTCTTGCTGCCGTCACAGCCGCGTTATAGGTGCCGCTGAGTCCGGATGAAATGTGAATTGATAGGATGTCAGGATCTTCCAGGGCAACTTTTTGGTAAAGCTCTTGAAATTCTCCGGGAGATGGCGTGGATGTGAGGGGCATGTCGTCTGTGTTTTCCAGTAAGTGATAAAAATCTTCCTTCTGGATGTCAACCCCACTGCGATAGGTGGTGCCACTCAGGGTGATCTTGAGGGGGAGAACGTGCAGTTTAAAACCATTAAGTTGTTGCTGGGAAAGATCAAATCCGCTATCTGAGACTATTTGCATCTGGTTTACTCCTGGAACCGAAAAATCCAAAAAGGGTGTTGCTTCCCGAAGGAAAAGACCCTCATTCGGAAAGATTGTCATCAGTATACCCAAGTTGTTATTACTCAGGCAATCCTGCTGCTGAAGGGTGGGGGTTCCAATGCAGTATAAGTAGTTACCCCATGTCTCATAAATTTGTGTTGATAAACGTACGGAAGAAAAGTCGAATAAACCAAAACCCCGCTGTGTACCCTAATGGCTCAGCGGGGTTTGAAAACCAAGAATCTAAGTTACGCTAAGAATCTCATTCAAATTCAAATGTGATATTGGCTGTCACATTAATGGTCAGGGTACCCTCAGAGATCGGCACTGAAGCGCCTCCGCCCATGCCTTGTTCCATAGCTGCATATTCCCTGGTAAGCGGGGCCATTCCACCCTCATCGATGCTGATGAAATGGATCGCGCCTAATGTTACACCTGCAGTGTCTGCAATGGCTTGAGCTTGTTCTTTGGCATCATCAATAGCCAATTTTCTGGCCTCTGCCACCGCGGCGGTTTTATCTTCAAAATCAAAGGACACGCCATAGATCGAATTTGCGCCTTTGTCGATGACCTTTGACAGAACCTCGCCTAAAGAGTTAAGATCCCTGACGGTCACTGACACGGTATTTTCAACCACAAAGGTTATCTGGGGTTCTTCGCTTTCTCCCATTTCAAACGGGCGATAATCCTGTTGGGGATAGATGTTGAAATTACTGGTTCGGATATCGCTTTTGTCTATGCCCATGTCGGTTAAGGTTTGAAAAATGGCTTCTGCACTGGTGTTGTTCTCCTCAAGCGCTTCTGCAATCTCCTGTGATTGTGAGCGAACGCCGATACTCACACGGGCGATATCCGGCTCGAGCAAAACTTTACCCACGCCACTGACACTCATCGATTGCACATTTCCTGCGTTGGAGCCGCCAGGTAAGTAACTTGCCGCGATGAGGGCTAAGGTCAAAACACCTAGGATAGGAATAATTATTTTTTTCATAGCTGGTCTTCCTTTTATTTTTTCGTTTGATTGTCCTGAGGGCGAGTCACTGGTTACAGCGGCTCGCCCTTATGGTTTGTTAGAGATAATTATTGAATTTCGTAGGTCAGGTTGCATTCCATGATGATAGACAGGGTACCGGCTGCGATGGGTACAGCAGCTTCAACAGCAGCGCCGCCCTTGGCATCATAATATGTGATCGGCATGCTACCGCTGTAGATGTTGATATTGGTCAGCTCCCCAAGTGTAACGCCAGCATCCTTGGCAATCGCCTCCGCTTTAGCTTTGGCATCCTGAATCGCCAGTTGACGGGCTTCTGCTACAGCGGCGTCACGGTCTTCCACATCGAAGGAGATGCCATAGATGTTGTTGGCTCCTGCCTCAACGACTGCAGAAAGCACCTCTCCTAGGCTGGACAGATCGCGAACGATAACATTCACAGTGTTTTCTACCACGAAGTAGCGTCCTTGAATCTGACCGGTCATGGGATCATAGCGGTCTGAAGGATAGACATTGAAATTCGAGGTTTGAATATCCTTTTCCTCTATGCCCATTTCCTTCAACTTCTCTGAGATAGCATTGGCCTGGGCTGTATTGTCATCCAGGGCGTCTTTGACATTCTCCGCCTCTGTGTGCACGCCGAGATTGATCGAAGCGATATCGGGGACAACGGTCACTCTGCCTGTACCGCTGACGCTCATTGATCGGACGTTTTCAGGGCTGGCAGGTAATGTGGTGGGTACGCAGGCTGCCAAAAGGCCCATTACGAGCAGGCTGACGAAAATAAGACTATACTTTTTGTTCATGATTTTAATCCTCCAAAATTTAAATTAGTTGATATTTTTTATTTCATAGATTAGATGCAATATGAACCCAAAAAGTTCCATTTTTTTGAAAATGACTTTGTAAATTAGTATTAATTGTTCGGTTGATGATTAAACTCAGCTTTTCGTTTACCTGAGGATCGAAATGGAGAATCTTGTGATGAATATCATGACAATGATGATTGTCGTTCATATTGACGTAATATCGATTCTCGACTATGTTTAAGG
>CAZWDG010000012.1:0-14173 GCA_964633075.1 uncultured Candidatus Brevefilum sp. | reverse complement strand
ATCAAGAATAGATAGGAACAACACTATGAACATTTTCCAAGCCATCATCCTAGGGATCTTACAGGGATTGACCGAGTTCCTTCCAATCTCAAGCTCAGGCCATCTTGTCATCCTGCCCTTTTTACTCAACTGGCAGCTTCCTGAAAAGGAGATGTTCATCTTCAATGTCTTGGTGCAAATCGGGACGCTGGTGGCTGTCATCATGTACTTCTGGAAAGATCTGCTGGCGATCATTAGCGATTTCGTCACGCAACTCTTCAAGGGAACGCCTTTCGCCACCCATAACGCCCGCTTGGGCTGGCTGTTGATCCTTGCCACAATTCCGGCAGGATTGGTCGGCCTCTTTTTGGAGGATCTTGTGGAAGAAGCTTTCTCTTCACCCCTGTTTGCGGGATTCGCCCTGCTCGTCACTGCGGTGTTATTGATCCTGGGTGAAAAGATCAGCCTGAAACTGGGGGACACCCAGGACATCACCCTGCTTGATGCGCTGATTATGGGATTGATGCAGGCGCTAGCCCTCTTCCCGGGGATCTCACGGTCAGGTGCCACAATTTCGGGTGGGATGATGCGCCATCTCAAACGTGAAGCAGCTGGCAAGTTCTCCTTCCTGATGTCCATCCCGATCATGCTGGCAGCGGGTGGGCTTTCTGCCTACCAGATGGTAACGGAAGTGTCGGATCTGGGTCAGTTTCTGCCGATCATGGCGGTGGGTTTTTTAACCGCCATGGTCGTAGGCTACATCGCTATTCGCTGGCTGTTGCGGTTCCTCGTGAATCATTCGCTGATCTATTTCGCGATCTATTGCATTCTTTTGGGTGGATTCACCATTTTTGTTTGGGTGCTGTAGGGGGCTTGTGAAGACTATTCTCCATTTTCTCCTCAGCATTGCCATTGTTGTAACCCTATCAGCCTGTCAGGGAGTATCTCAGGCACCAACCGTCGAGACTGAGTTTGAAATCATCAACCTTCAAATCTCATCCAACCTGACCCATTGGCTGCCAGATGTGGCAGCCTGTGCGGATCCCTTGCCCAAATTCGGAATCATAACGGAGGTCCGTCCCGATGAGGCATTGGATATTAATGAAGGGGACCTGATCCTTCGCCTGGGGCAACGTTTAGAGACTGATCCCTACGTGGCTGTGATGGGAGTGGAGTCCGTCGCAATCGTTGCCGGCGGAGAGGTGCCTTTTGATTCGATCGGTGTGGAAAGCCTGAGGGCGATTTTTACTGGAAAGATTCAGAACGCGCATGGCCTGCCGGAAATGGCTGACGCCGGGAATTTGATAGACCAGCCGATCCTCACTTTGAGTTATCCTGAAGGGCATCAACTGCGGCGACTTTTTGTCGAGAGCTATATGGATGGGCAAGCGATTAATGGAGACCCGTTGATTTTCTCATCCCTTGACACCTTAACCAGATTGCTGCAGGATAACCCTTCAGCCATTGGTTACTGCCTTGAAAGTCAGATTCCCCATGGGGTTAAAAAATTGAATATAATCGATATGGATGTTATCTCTGCAAGATATCCCGTGTTGGCGATTACCAAGGGGGAACCTGGAGGCAACCTGCGGCAGCTCTTGTTGTGTTTACAGGGGGTGCGATAGATTATTGATTTATTTTGGATTTTTTGACATAATCCCGTTAAGAAAATTTTGTTGGGGTCCTTTAATTGCAATTCGAAGGCATGATTCCAAGCTTTGACACAGTAATTTTTTACCGCTAGAGGGTGTTGAATAACATTGTGAAACGATCATTTTTCGGGGGTAGGGGCGATGCATGCGTCGCCCCTACGAATTAATTGTAATTAATTTATTATCATAGAAATAAAAAGAGGAGGTCAAAGAATAAACCTTCTTTGATTTTCTATTAAGGAATACGTTCCGCATCTCTCTTGACCGAAGGCTGTTTACAAGCTAAAATCACAGGTTGATGTGTTGACGAGTAGAAACATCATAAAACGAGAACGTGTTTGAAAATCTGACAGAACGACTGACAAATATCTTTGACAACCTGCGCCGCCATGGCCGGCTTTCCGAGTCGGATGTGGATCAAGCCATGCGCGAGGTGCGGATGGCTTTGTTGGAGGCTGATGTCCACTACAGCGTGGTCAAGCGCTTCACCCAACGGGTAAAAGAACGCGCTGTGGGACAGGAAGTCTCAAAGGCGCTTAACCCAGCACAGCAGGTGATCAAGATCGTCAATGAGGAATTAATCACCATCCTGGGTGAACCCAGTTCCTTAAACCTCAAAGGGGAACGACCCTATGTGATCATGCTGGTTGGACTGCAGGGTTCAGGGAAGACGACGGCAGCGGCAAAACTGGCTAAGATGTTACGCAGCCAGGGTGAACGGGTTTTGTTGGTGGCTGCCGACCCCTATCGACCCGCTGCTGTTCAACAATTACAGTCACTTGGCGAGACGATCGATGTGCCGGTTTATTTTAAGGTAAACGTCTCACCACCCAAGTTGGCGGAAGAAGCCTACCAGACAGCGCGTAAAGGTGGCACAACCGTGGTGATCCTTGATACTGCAGGGCGTTCGCAGATGGACGCAGACCTCATGGACGAGTTGGCTGCGATTGGCAAAAAGGTAAGGGTCACCGAGACCCTGTTGGTGGTGGATGCCATGATCGGGCAGGAAGCCTTAAATGTCGCCCAGGGTTTCCACCAGGGGTTGCCCGTCTCTGGCTTGTTCATGACCAAGATGGATGGCGATGCCAGGGGTGGCGCTGCCATTTCCATCCGTGAGGTGACGGGTGTGCCAATCAAATTCCTGGGTGTTGGCGAATCCGTTGATGCCATTGAGGTGTATAATCCAGACAGGCTTGCCTCACGTATTCTGGGCATGGGCGACGTGCTGGGCTTGATCCAGAAGGCTGAAGCCTCCTTTGATCAGAAGGAAGCTGAAAAACAAGCTGAAAGGTTGATGCGCGGTGAATTCTCTCTGGAGGATTTCGCCAAACAATTGAAGCAAATGCGGAAAATGGGGCCGTTGGGGCAGCTGATGGAGATGCTCCCCGGGCAAATGGGACAGGTCGCCCGTCAGGTGGACCCCAAAGACGCTGAAAATCAACTGGGGCAAATCGAAGCGGTGATCAACTCGATGACAGTTGAGGAACGACGCAATCCAAAGTTGTTGAATGCCAGCCGCAGAAGACGGATTGCGCGTGGCTCTGGATTGGATGTGCAAGTGGTCAACCAGGTCATGAAACGCTTTCGTGAAACCCAGCGGCTGATCAAAACTATTCAGAAATCAGGCGGCAAAGGTTTAGGTCGTATGATTGGATAGCCAGAAGATGAGATAGGTATGCGTTCCCTTCAACGCTCTCTCAAACCTTTTTGAGTCATCCGGCTTGATAAAATAATAAACATTAGATAGATAAGAGGAGCAATATTTCGATGGTACGAATTCGTTTACGCCGGGTCGGATCCCGGAATCAGGCAAGTTATCGTGTGGTGGTTGCGGATAAAGAAAGCCCGCGAGATGGCCGATTTATTGAAATCATCGGTCACTATAACCCTCGCACGGAACCTTCCACAGTGGTTCTTAAAGATGATCGCGTTTTCTATTGGTTGAGCGTCGGTGCACAACCTACAGAAGCCGTGGACGGTCTCTTTAAACAAACTGGGTTGTGGGAACGTTATGAACGCTTTAAAGCTGGTGAAGAGGTTGATGCACTTGTGGCAGAAGCAGAAGAGGTTTATAAAAATCGAGTGAAAGACCCGCGCACGAATCCAGAAAAATAAGGTTTATGTGGAAGGTGGTGAGGTAAACATGAAAGGTGATAACCTGCAAGGATTGGTTGAATTTATCGCCCAGTCGCTGGTAGATCAACCAACTGAAGTTGCGGTCAAAGCACAGCAACGTGGACGGACGGTTCAATTGGAACTGCATGTCGCTAAAGAGGACATGGGTCGGGTAATCGGAAAAGGGGGGCGAGTGGCGAATGCGATTCGAACCCTGCTCAAAGTTGCTGCCGCTCGGGATGGCAACCAGGTCGATCTTGACATCCTTGAACCACGATAGTCCTTACCATCATTCCCAATGCCTCAAAATAAGCAAAACACACCAGGCTCGCAAGATCATCGCGAGCCTGCCTTTCTCATACTGGGTAAGTTAAGGCGAGCCCATGGCGTTCAGGGAGAAATCCCCCTGGAAGTCTATACCGAACTCCTGGAACTATTGGCACCTAACAGTGTGGTCTACGTCGGGGAGAATCATCAGCCGATTACAATCGAAAAAAGACGCTGGAAGAAACCACTGCTATTATTGAAATTTAAGGGGATCAACGATCGGGAGACTGCCTCAGGATTGACGAATGAATTGCTCTACGTTCATCCCTCCCAACTGCCAAGTTTGCCGGATGGTGAGTTTTATTATCACGAAATGCTTGGCTTAAGTGTTTATGATGAGGAGGATACCTATCTGGGCATCCTGACAGAGATCCTCGGCACTGGCGCCAATGATGTTTTCCTGATTCTGAGCGATTCTGGCGAAGAGATTTTGATTCCGGATATTGAGGAGATGGTGATCAGCATCGATCTCGACCAGGGGAGGATGGTTGTCGCCAAAATGGATTGGTATGGGGAGGGGGCGTGATGGCGGATGATAAGAAGTACTGGATAGGGTTTAACCTTGTCAAAGGGATTGGTGCGGTAAGATTTCAACAAATCCTCAGCTTCTTTGGTGACTTATCTACAGCCTGGGAAGCACCCGCCGCAATCTATCAACAGGTCGGTTTACCAGAGCGTGTCTTGTCGAATTTCCTCAGACTGCGTAAGGAAGTGGATCTCGATAAGCTTTATGAGAAGATCATAAACAGTGGGGTTGAGGTGCTGACGTCACTGGATGAGGATTATCCCCCGATATTAAAGGAAATTGATCAGGCGCCACCTGTGCTCTACATCAAAGGTAAGCTGACCCCCGCAGATGAGTTTGCTGTGGCAATCGTTGGAACCCGGCGCGTGTCTGCTTATGGACAACAGGTGGCACGCGATGCCAGCACTTTTCTCGCTGGTCACGGCTTGACGATCGTCAGCGGGTTGGCCCGTGGAGTCGACGCCCTGGCGCATCAGCACGCTTTACAGGCAGGTGGGCGAACTATCGCTGTTCTAGGCAGCGGTGTGGATGTGATCTATCCCCCTGAGCATCGCAAATTAGCTCAATCCATTGTGGAAAATGGTGCCCTGATCAGTGATTATCCTCTGGGGACACAGCCTGAAGGGGTTAATTTTCCACCAAGGAACCGGATCATCTCGGGTCTTTCATTAGCCACAATCGTCATTGAAGCAGGTGAAAGCAGCGGCGCCCTGATTACAGCAGATTTCGCTTTGGAACAGGGGCGCGATGTCTTTGCAGTTCCTGGCAATGTCCTTTCACCAGCTAGCCGCGGCACCAATCGCCTGATCCAGAAGGGTGCTTACCCCATGGTATCCCCTCAAGATGTTCTGGATGTGTTGGAACTCTCTCAAATCGAGGCAATCAAGACCGCCCGACAGGTTTTGCCTGCGGATACGACCGAGCGGAAGATCTTAGACGTGATGAATTTCGAGCCGAAACATGTGGATGAAATTTGTCACGCGGTTGGAATGGCTGTTGAAAAGGTCTCGGCAGCCTTGACCATGATGGAATTGAAGGGGATGGTACAGCATGTTGGGGGGATGCGGTATGTGACCATCCGGGAAACAACCCGAAAGTAGGGAAAAATGGCGAATGAACATTTCTATGCAGTGATTATGGCTGGGGGTAGTGGCACACGGCTTTGGCCGCTTTCTCGAAAGGATCGACCCAAACAAACCCTGGTGATCGATGGAAAACGAAGTTTGTTTCAAGGTGCTGTGGACAGGTTGCAGGGGTTGTTTCCCCATGAGCGCATCCTGGTTGTCACTGTCGCTGATCAGGTTGATGGATTGCATCGGGATTGTCCGGAGATCCCAATGGATAATTTCATTCTTGAGCCGCTCCCGCGCGGGACTGCTTCTGTGGTTGCCTTAGCCGCAATCGCCATCAGACATCGTGATCCACTAGGGGTGATGGCGATCCTCACAGCCGATCACTTGATGCACAATGATGCGCATCTGCGACAGTTACTGAAGGCTGCCCATGAGTTTGCGCAAAAGGGGTACCTGGTGACGTTGGGAATAACGCCCGAGTACCCGGCGACCGGTTTTGGGTACATCCAAGAGGGTGAATTGCTGGGTGAATTCCAGGGATTGAAAGGCTTCAGGGTGTTGAGATTCAAGGAGAAGCCAGATAAAACCACTGCGGAAAAGATGATCACTGATGGGAATCACGTGTGGAATTCGGGGATGTTCGTCTGGCAGGTTGAGACCGTGATAGCTGAAATCGAAAGCCAGATGCCGGAGCTTTATGAGAAGATCATTCAAATTGATCACGTTTGGGGCACGTCAGAACAACCAGTTGCCATCGAGGCGATCTGGCCGACTATTCATCCGAAGACCATCGATTATGGTATTATGGAAAACGCCCCGCGGGTGGCTGTGATCCCATCTATTAATCTTGGTTGGCATGATGTTGGCACCTGGGAATCCATTTTTAATGCGTTGGAAAGTGATCCTTCAGGCAATATTGTGATGGGGGGAGACGCCTTACCCCTTGACACGCAAGGTACACTCATTTGTGAAGATTCTGCGAATCGTTTGATTGTGACGATTGGTGTTGAGAATTTGGTCATTATTGATTCGGGAAACGCGGTGCTGGTTTGTGACCGGAGCCAAGCTCAGCGAGTCCGTGAAATTGTTAAATATCTAGAGGAAAACGGTCAGAGTCATTATTTGTAGGAGTGGATTATTTTGAAAGCATATTGTGTAAAATGTCGCGAAAAAAGGGACATTAAAGATCCGATCGCAGAATATAATGCCGCAGGCGCGCCTGTGACCAGGGGAACCTGTTCGGTATGTGGCACCAAAGTTTACCGGATGGGTAAAACAGAAGCCCATGAAGGGCTGCCTAAACCTGAAGTAAACCGCAAAAAAGAGGTTGAGCGCAAGGGGAAGCTTGTGATCGTTGAATCTCCTGCCAAAGCGAAAACAGTTGGTCGGTTTTTAGGTAAGGGGTATACGGTTCGGGCATCAATTGGACATGTCCGGGATCTTTTGAAATCAAAGCTATCCATTGACATTGAAAACAATTTTGAACCATATTATCGTGTGCCCAACGATAAGCGTGATGTTGTCAATGAGCTTAAAAAATTGGCACAGAAAGCGGAAAAGATCTACCTGGCGACAGATCCTGACCGGGAAGGTGAGGCCATCGCCTGGCACCTGATGGAAGCTGCCGAGATTGATGAAGACCGAACCAAACGGGTTGTTTTCCACGAGATTACCAAAGATGCTGTGGCGCAAGCGTTTTCTCACCCTCGGGCAATTGATATGGACCTGGTCGATGCACAGCAGGCACGCAGGCTTCTCGATCGGTTGGTGGGATATGGCATCAGCCCGATTTTATGGAAGAAAGTGCGCAGTCGCTTATCGGCAGGTCGTGTCCAATCGGCTGCGTTGCGACTAATCGTGGAACGAGAGCGCGAAATCGAAGCTTTCGATCCGGTTGAGTATTGGTCAATTGATGCGGATCTGCTTCCGGAGGGCGGTCAAACGCTCTACCGGGCGAAACTTGCCAAGATTAACGGTGAAGACCCAGTGTTGGGAAACCAGGATGCTGTCGAGCCGATTTTGAGAGATATGCGACAAGCTACCTACACGGTAGCATCGATCAAACACGGCAAAAGGCGGCGCAATCCAGCAGCACCATTTATCACCAGCACATTACAACAGGATGCCTCTCGGAAATTAGGTTTTAACGCCCGTAAGACCATGGCTGTGGCTCAACAATTATATGAGGGTATGGAGCTGGATGGTGAGGGCACCTCAGGTCTCATTACCTATATGCGCACAGATTCGACGAATGTCTCTGAAATTGCCTTAAAAGAAGTGCGTGATCTCATCCTCTCTCGTTATGGAGAAAAGTACCTTCCTGAGGAGCCTCCAAAATACAAAACACGTTCGGTTTCCGCACAGGAAGCCCATGAGGCTATTCGTCCAACATCTATCTTGAGAGAGCCGAATGCGATTAAGAAATTCCTCTCACGTGACCAATTTCGGTTGTATCAATTAATCTGGCAGCGGTTTGTGGCTTCGCAGATGATGCCCGCCGTCTACAAGACTTTATCGGTAGAAATTTTAGGCCAGGGAGAAAAGGATGCTTATTTACTGCGGGCATCGGGTAGTCAACTTGAATTTTCGGGATTCTTAATCGTTTACGAAGAAGGAAAAGATGAAGATCGATTGGAAGAGGAAGAAGGGGACAGCGCTCGCATCCCGATTGATGAGATCAAAGAGAACCAAAGGCAGATATTGAAGGAGCTTTATCCAGAACAGCATTTCACACAGCCGCCGCCGCGCTTTACAGAGGCCTCTTTGGTTCAGGTGCTTGAGGAAAATGGCATAGGCAGACCTTCAACTTACGCCCCGATCCTGACCACGATCCAGAATAGAGGGTATGTGACCCGGAACAATTCCCACCTTGTCCCAACAGATACGGGTTTTCTAGTGAACGACCTGGTCGTTGAATTTTTCCCCAGCATTGTGGACATCCAATTCACCTCTCAGCTCGAAGACCAGCTGGACCTGATCGCGACAGGGGAAGCAGAATGGGTTGAGGTCATCAATGCGTTCTATGAAGGCTTTGCTGACCGATTGGCTCATGCAGAAGAAACGATGCCCGAGGCCAAAGCAGAATTAGAGAAGATCGATCGGGCATGCCCACGATGTGGACACGATCTGATCATCCGCTGGGGTCGATTTGGCAAGTTCATCAGCTGCAGTAATTTCCCCAACTGCCGTTACACCGAGCCTTATTTGGAGAAGATCGGCATGACCTGCCCGAAATGTCACGAGGGTGATGTGGTTGAGCGAAAAACCCGGAAAGGGCGCACTTTTTATGGCTGTTCTCGCTACCCGGATTGTGATTTCACTTCTTGGAAGCGTCCAATCGCTACGCCCTGTCCAAATTGCGGGGGGATTTTGGTCATGACCAACAAACGCCATGTGACATGTTTGGACTGTGAGGAGACATTCTTACAGGACGATATATTGGATGAAGCTGAAATGGCATAAAGCTTGCAATCAATTCCTTGCATGACATTATTGCGGAAAAAGCATATTTATTCTACAATAGTCATAGCACTTATTTTCCAATGAATAAGATGGGAGTTGATGATGAACTCAGAAAAAATCAAGGCTTTACTTAAAGATTATCGAGTAACCATTCCTGCAGGTTTGGTGTTGGGATTGATTTTGGGATTGGTGATCGGGTGGGGCATTTGGCCTGTTCAGTGGACAGATCTGGCACCTTACCATCTGCGCCCAGATCTGCGAGAAGATTACTTGCGGATGTCGATTCATGCCGCGACGACTGTCGGTGATGCTTCAATCGCCAATAAAGCATGGACTGAATTGGCGGACACAGCAGAGGAAACCCTGGAAGGTGTCAGGAATAATCCTAAATATCTGGCGCCTGAACAAATCATGAGTTTCAGTTTATTTGTCGGTGCCGAAGGTGCTGAGGAAACGCCGCTTGAACAGCCTCCAGAACAGCCAGTAGAAGTCGTCGAGGAGGAGATTAAAGGCGAACGTCCCAACTGGTTGCTGTTGGGTGGGTTGTGTGTGGTCCTTTTGCTGGCGGCTGCGGTTGTTTTTTATTTCCTGGTTTGGCGTAATCGACCTGTAGAAGAACCACAACCTGAAACGCTGAGTTCCCATGGTGATGTGGATCGGATGGATCTTTATCATGAGGAGCCGCCTGTGGCTTATCCTGTGGATATCCTTGAGGAATTGAGGATTCCTGTCCAGGAAGAACCGGCGCTGCCTGTTGCGCAGTTCATGACAACCTATATGATCGGTGACGACCTGTATGACGATTCTTTCAGTATTGACACCCCGACAGGTGAATTTCTCGGCGAATGTGGCGTGGGAATTTCTGAGACCATTGGCGTTGGTGATCCCAAGCATGTTGCCGCCTTTGAGATCTGGTTGTTTGATAAGAATGATATTCAGACCGTGACAAAAGTTGTCATGAGCGAGCATGCCTATGATGACGATAAGATACGGGTTAGGCTAGAATCGAAGGGTGAACCTATTTTAGCGGAACCAGGAAAACAAATTTTACTTGAGACAGCTACCTTACAGCTTGAGGCGCGCATCAATGATATGGAATATGGTGAAGGTGCTGCCCCTGATCAAAGCTTCTTCCAGCGCCTGACATTGGAATTGGCTGTGTGGCCTAAAAGGCGCTAAGATCTCTGATCAGAATTTCAAATTACAAAAAGAAAAAAGACCCCTGACATTTACAGGGGTCTTTTACTTTTAACAGTTACCCTCATTCAATAGCCAAAATCTCCAGCTCGATTTTTTCACCGTTGGGGAGTTCCACCTGAATAAAATCTCCAACTTTATGGCCAAGAAGTGCTTTGCCGATAGGTGATTCGTGAGAGATCTTTCCCTCACGGGGATTGGCTTCCTGCGGACCGACTAAGGAATAGGTTTCTGGTTCGAATTCGCCCTCCTTGATAGTAACCTGGGCGCCAATGATCACTTCATGGTAGTTATCTCTTGTTACGATCACCTCCGCATTCTTTAAAAGGAATTCAATTTCCTGGATCCGACCTTCGAGAAAGCCCTGATCTTCTTTTGCTTTGTGATAATCCGCGTTTTCGGAAAGGTCACCCATCGATATGGCATGTTTTAGTCGTTTAGCGATCTCATCACGACCTTCAGTAACCAGTGATTGTAATTCGGCCTGCAGTTTTTGTTTGCCTTCTGGTGTTAAGTAATGGATATCATTCATTTTATTTATTGATTACTCCGTTATGATGATCGTCAGCGAAGGTTCAAGGGAGGACGATCGGATCAAATAATTTCTGGTATTCATCAATGGCATAGCGATCCGTCATGCCAGCAATGTAGTTACATACGGTCTGTTCCAAACCAATGTCTTCAATATTTTCCTGGTATTTATTGGGCAGGATGGCAGGTTCTTTGACAAAGGCATCAAACAGGCTAGCGATGATCTTTTCCGCTTTAACTGTCATGCGCACAACCCTGTGGTGGTTATAAAGGTTGTTAAAAAGGAAATCCTTTAACTCACGATTGCGCCGATGCATGTCCTCGCTGAAACCGACCACATTGTAGGGGAGCTTCTGCAGTTCTTCGACGCTGCGCACACCGCTGCGTCGGATCATACGATCTATCGATTGGATCAGGTCTGCTACCTCAATTCCGATCAATCGGCGGATTAAGCGGTGACGGGCGAGATCATCGAGCTTGTCAGACCTTTGCCGCCCAATGCTTTCATTGATCACTTCCCAAAGAGAGACACCAGCTAATTGTTCGGGGGTAATTAAACCCGAATGCAGACCATCATCCAGATCATGCGTTGTATAAGCCAATTCATCTGCTGCATTGGTAATCTGCGCCTCGAGATGACCGCGCAGGCTGGAATCGAAATCCTTGGCATACGCTACATCATACTCAGTTTCATGCTTGACGATCCCTTCCAGGACCTCCCAGGTAAGGTTTAACCCCTCAAAATCCGGGTAACGATTTTCAAGCTTGGTAACGATCTGGAAAGAATGACGATTGTGGTCGAAGCCGCCATGATCAATCATCAGTCGGGATAGTTCGCGTTCACCCGAATGCCCAAAGGGGGGATGGCCAAGGTCATGTGCCAGGCAGATGCTTTCCACCAGGTCTTCATTAGCACCCAGGGCGCGCGCCAGACTGCGCCCGATTTGGGCTACTTCCAGGGTATGGGTCAGCCGGGTGCGATAATAATCGCCCTCATAATTGATAAAGACCTGGGTCTTATATTCAAGCCGACGGAAGGCGGTTGTATGCAGGATGCGATCGCGATCGCGCTGGAAAACTGTGCGGTAATCGGGTTCATCCTCAGGGTGCTGACGCCCTTTGGAGTCCTTGCTGCGAATGGCATAAGGTGCCAGGAATTGATCTTCCAATTCCTCAAGTTGTTGACGGGTGAATATCATGGTTCGTTCTCCGTATTTTCAATCGAATGTTGATTATACCGGAAAAGGGGCACTTTTTCCTGTAAAACGATGATCTCGATTCTGTTTTGAAAAACCGATGACTAAATTTTTCAAAGAAAAATGAAGACCAGGTCTTTGAAAAAGTATTGGATTGATTCCAGAAAAAACCTAAATCAAATTCTCATTCATCGCTGGTTCTTTTTCCGCAGGCTGGGTGATCTGAACCCACCTTGTTCTTAAAGATCTTCCTGCCTGGCTAATTTGCGATCAAGACGATTCAAACGATAATCCAGGCTTTCACGCCACTGATGGTATTCATAGGCGGGCATATGGTGCATTTCAAGTACCGCTTTGGCATTCAGCACCCATTCTCTAGCCTTTGGAAGATCCTTGATGCGGTGTTCGTTAACTTTTGCCAATTCCTCAAAGGCATACAGAGCATGGTTTCCAGCTGCAATTTCCCAGAGCTTGATGGCCGATTCCCAATCCTCCTTGCGCTTCAATAAAAAGGAGAATCTTTCCAGCGTGTCCCAATAGAGATCATTCGGAAGATCAACGTTGAGCGCTTTTTGATAAAGGGCTTCCGCCTGGGAGACATCGCCCATGGATTCGAAAAAGCGTGCCAAGGCGACAACATCTTCTCCATAAATGATATTTTTGGAATTTGGGACATGAAGTAGATAAGCCATATGACTGAAAAGGCCAGCCAGGCTGAGGATATCCACCGCGTTGTGGTAGAAGATGCCAGCTAGGGGACGGGCATCGCCCGTTTTTAGGTATTCAAAGTACATTTCCGGGATGAGATACCCGGGGACTTCTTCATCACTCCGTTTAACCCCCAGAATCTGGGATTCAACATTGCCCAGAGTCCGGCTTTCTAATCGGATGCGCCATAAGCGGCGCGCCAGGGGTAACAAGTCAAAATGGTCGATGTCTTCAAAGGGGCTGGTCATCCCCATCAGAGTATAGCGGGTATTGAGGAGGGGGATATCAAAGGCTTTGCCGTTATACGTGACCACCGCCTGCATACCATCGACAAATTCAGACAATCCAGCTAAAAGGGCAGGTTCTTCGCCGGGATGACGCATAAAGAATTGCGCCAGCTTGAAGCCGTCCTCAGTAAATCGGCCGAGGCCTACTTCAAAGGCATAGGTGCCTGTACCACCTGCCAGCCCGCTGGTTTCTGTATCGAGGAAGATGAAATCTCTAAGATTATCTAAAGTATATGGGGCTGCATTAGCCCATTGGCACAGGGTGGTAATCGGCTCGCTAGGCCAGAGAGATCTTGTGCCTTGCAAAAAATCCTGTTAATAAATTTCCTCATGGCAGAGGACTAGCCCATAAATTTCATCCCAAAAGCGACCTTCGATGACCGCATCGATCGGATATTTGCGCACCTGGGGTTTGTCAACAATCCCCCTTTTTCCCAGTTTAACACCCAGAGCTTTTAATTGCTCAGAGAGTGATTCCCAATCAGTCATCGCCAATCAATGCCTTTAGGATAGCCAATGTTTCACTTTTCCCGCCCGAGGTTTCTTCTCCGACCGGACCCACACACGAGGGACAACCATCCTCACATTCGCAGTGCTGCACGGTTTCAAAGGCTTGTAACAGGAGGGCTTCGTGCTCTTCGTATAGGTTTTCGGATAGCCCTAAACCGCCGGGGATATTGTCATACAAGATGACTGTGGGTTGGCCACCGCCCAGTGACGACTGGGGATCGTAATGAACGCCGATATCCTCCCCGTCACACATCAGCAACAAGGGAGCCAGGTTATGCACCAGATAGCTGAGCCCGGCCATACCGTTGCGCACCCGCACACTGGTTTCCGCCTGGCGGTGACAGGTAGGACAAAGAGTGATCAGGTTTTGCAGCTGATTGGCGCTTTCCAGAGAGGTGAAACTGCGGAAGGGTTGGATGTGGTGGACATGCAGCGGTTTTAAGAAACCGGTGGCGCCACACACCTGGCAGCGTTCGCCATCTCGATGCAGCACGCGTTGGCGGATCTCCTCCCATTCCGGTCCGTAATCATTGGGATCAGCATTCCATAACATTTGGTCCTTGAGCGAGGAAACAGTCTCATTATCCAGTGAGATCCAATAGCCGATGGT
>CAZWDG010000011.1:6439-14338 GCA_964633075.1 uncultured Candidatus Brevefilum sp. | reverse complement strand
ACCTTTCGCAGTTTGTAATGAAAAAATAAATCACAGACGCACGCGTAGAGACGCTCCGGCGGAGCGTCTCTAAATCAGTCCTCATTTAACAATTACTTCAAATAAAAATAAAATCTCCGCGTAGTCAAAATTCGGCAGCGCACCCCGGGATCTACATTCATCAACTGCCAAGATTTCGCAAGAATCAAATCCCGAAGGTACTAATAAGGTGGAGATAACAAACATCGAGGATCGCCACAGTTAGTATTTGAAGGGACTGAACTTAAAATGCCATCTCCAGACCCGTATACAACCGATGCAGCCTTTCGCCTAAAACCTCCTCAAGGGCGTCTGTAGCTTCCTCACCAGTACAGTGACCGGTGTAAATCGCCGGGATTCCAGTCGCCAAGAGCTGCTCGCCAATGGAGCGAACGGTTGCGATATTTTCGCGCCTGAGGTGAAAGCCTCCCACCAAAGCCTGGATCGACTTACCAGGAAGCGCCTGACGGGTTGCTTCGACCATATTCAAGACGCCATTATGCGCACACCCGGTCAACACTACTAATCCGTCCGCACCTTCCACCACGGTCACCATCTCATGTTCAAAGGTGTCCGGTTTCATATCATCCCCGCGCTTAATTTTCAAGCGTTGATCGCCACTTGGTTTGCTATAAACTTTCGGAATGTGGGTGATCAAATGAAAACCTAATCGAACTTGACTGGTTTCTGCGATCATCACGATTCTACGCCCATATTTTGCCAAAAGGGCTTTGTCCAAACCAATATTCTTAATTGGCTGCGATGGATCATACCCAACGTAATCCACATCGGGTGATTGACGCAAATACACCGTGGCCAGGTCATTCTCCTGTAAAAATCGCCCCAATCCACCACCATGGTCGTAATGATGATGGGAAATGGCCAGCGCTTCCACACGTGTTAAATCAACACCAAGCACTGCGGCATTATCGGCAAATTTACCCGATCCACCCACATCAGACATAAAGACATGTCCCATGTTCTCGATATAGAATGACAATCCGTGTTCTTCTTGCAGGGCTGGTCGTGCGCTATCTGCATGATTCTCTACGAGCGTTGTAATTTTCATACACCCTCCCAAAAATAAACGATAATCCTGTAAATATTATAGCGCAACCTACTCAGCTATGACGTGAAAACGCATGTAAGATTTATGAATCAGGTGGGGAATACGATTGAGGTCTGTGGAGATGACTCGGGCGTGGGGTGAAGAGCTGCCCCAATTGGGGGAAAATATCACGCGCATCACCTACATCACCATTAGATTTTTTAGATTATTAATTTGCAGTTTCTTAGACATTCACCTTGAGAAAATCCAGAGGGTAGTCACACTATATCCCCAAGATTGTTGATCCTCAACTCCGAATGGTTCTAAATTTTCTAAAACCCAGGGATCTTAATCCGGTGAGGTCTAAAATCATAATTATGCGTGAATACTCTCCGGCGGGGCGTCTATATGCTCCCATAACAAAAACAATTAGTTGAGCCCAGATCATTTGTAGGTCACGCACAGCCGAATAATCTCCGAAATTCGGTGATAGAAACGAGGAAGGCTTGCGTGACGATTCAATTGGTATGGAACATAAATTTCACCCTTGCAGAATTTGATCACTTTATTACATCATGTGTGCTTCGCAGCGCATGACCCACAATAAATCTTTGATCTTGGGTCACGCACAGCGCAGTCCTCCTAAAATACACGCACGCCTAGAGACGCTCCGGCGGAGCGTCTCCATGTCAAACCTCAAATAATATTTCTTGATATGAAAATTTGGTCCCCGCATGTTCTAAATTAAACACCAGACTCCCGAGATTGATGATCCTTAACTCCCAAGGGTTCTCCATTCATAGAGACGTTGCGTGCAACGTCTCTACGTCAGTCTTTAACTTCTCAAAACCGCCCCCAATTCCTCGCCCAGCAGCTGCACAATCCGGTTGCGCAGATTGAGCACCTCTTTATCCGTCAGTGTGCGATCCGGGGCAAGATAGGTCAGGCTGAAGGCCAGGCTTTTCTTTCCCTCCCCGATCTGCTTCCCACGGTAAATATCAAAGAGCTGCACCTTCGCCAGGTAGCCACCACCGCCTTTACGCAGCACATCCTCCACCTGAGCAGCTGGGACAACCTCATCCACCACCACTGCCAGGTCTTCCAGCACTGGCGGATAGATTGGTACGGATTCCACATCAAACAGGATCCGAGCTTCATCCAGTAAAGGCTGCAATTCGAGCTCCGCCACATAAACTGGCGCTGCTTCCATCTTATAGTTCGCTTTAACCTGCGGGTGCAGTTCCCCCATCACCCCAATCACTCGTTCACCAATTAGCAGTTCTGCGGTCTTGCCGGGATGCAGGCTGGGATGCTCCCCCGGGCGGAATCGGAAATCCTCAATATGCATCCCTTTTACCATCCCCTCTATGATCCCTTTTAGGTCGTAGAAATCCATCAGAGTTGGCGGCGCACCATCCCAGGAGGGGGTTTCACGTAAACCAGTCAACCCAATCGAGAGCATCATTCTTTCTTCCGGCAACAGCTGCCCTTCTTTAGGAAGGAAAATAGGCCCAATCTCAAACATCGCCAGTCTGCTATCCAAACCACTGTTATATTCCATAATCTCCAACAGTGTCGCCAAAGTGCTGCGCCGCATCACCCGACGTTCCACTGAAATCGGGTTCTGGATCTCAAGATACGCCTCTTTTTGCCGTACATAGTCCGGTGGGAAGCGACGCGCCTCTCGCTCTGGAGATGTCATCCGGTATGCGATCAATTCCTGCAACCCCAGGTTGACCAGGAGATCACGCAGATTTTCTTCCATGAGTCTCTCCTGGGTCACTTTCTGCTCCGGCAAAGGCTGGTTTAACCGGTGAGAAGGGATCTTATCGTACCCATAGATTCGACTGATTTCCTCGAGTAAATCCGCCTTCCCGATGATACCTTCATGAATATCCAGGCGGTGAGGGGGTGTTTTCGCCGTGATCAACTCACCGTCCACATGGCACTTGAATTCCAGACGTGTCAATATATCAGCCATCTCCTCAGCGCTGATCTGTGTGGCCAGGCTGTCATTCACCCAGGACGCAGAAACGGTCACCACCGGGTCTTCAGGTGGATTGGGGTAGTTATCCAGCAACCCCTCTGCAATCACGCCCTTCCCCCAGACCGTCATGTGTTTCAGGCACAAACGCACGCCCATCTCAGCCAGGGCGGGATGAACCCCGCGGCTGAATCGATATGCCGCTTCCGAATTAATTTTGAGTTTGCTGAGGGTCTTACGGATGTTGATAAAATTCCATGAAGCGCCCTCAAGTAAGACATTTACCGTGCCACTGTGGACCTCGCTCTCCTTGCCACCCATCACGCCTGCCAGAGAGAGCGGCCCAGCAGTGTCGGTGACCAGTTCCATTTCGGCATCCAGGACGTGTTCCAGGCCATCCAGCGTAATTAGCCGCTCACCCTCCTCCCCAGTGCGGGTGATGATTGTGGGTGGCACCCCACCCGCCCGCGTTACCAGGATGTCGTAGTCGAAGGCGTGCAGCGGTTCACCCAACTCGAGCATGACATAGTTGGTCGCATCCACAACACAATTGATCGGGCGCATCCCCGCCAGGTTCAAACGGCGCTGGACCCAATAAGGGCTGGGCTGAACCTGAATACCTTCAACCAAACCCAACACAAAGCGCGGGTTGAGTTCGGGGTTTTGGATTTCAATCGCTGCCCGTCCCATAATGCTCGGTCCCTTCATTTCCAGTGAATCATCCGGGTATCGCAGCTCCCTGCACAACACAGCCGAGATCTCGCGCGCCATCCCTAAGACGCTGGCATCCCGGATCATATTGGACAGGATATCCACATCAAAGACGGCATCTCCCATATAATCTACCAGCGGCATGCCAGCCGGGGCATCGTCATCCAGAATGATCACGCCTTCATGCTCATCGGAAATCCCCAACTCCTTTTCCGAGCAGATCATGGAGAAGGAATCAACCCCGCGGATCTTCATCCGTTTGAGCCTGGTCAGCTTGTGTCCGGGTTCATGCCCATCATAAAGGGTGGCACCCTCACGGGCATAAGCCACTTTCAGCGGTTGTGCCAGAGGTCCCAACCCCTTATACTCAAACAGGTTGGGCGCACCGGTCAGGACGATGATTTCCTCCTCCCCATCCTTCAACCGGCACAATACCAGTCGGTCTGCATTGGGATGGGGCATAACCTCGTCCACCTGGGCGACCACAAACTTATCCGCCGGCCAGGAAAGACCGGTGTACTTAAATTCGTGCTGGTCACCCGGCGGCATCGACAGACCAACCAGCCGGATCTCCTCCACCTCCAACCCGACCATGGTCATGATCTTTGCCAGGGATTCAATATCCAAATCGTGGATATCAACAAAATCGTTAAGCCAACTGATTGGTACTTTCATGGATTACCTCGCGTGTTCATCTGAGTTAGTAAAAGTAATTTTGTATGCGGGTGAATCGTGAGTGGTGAATGGTCAGAAACTTTCACTCGACGTCCTCATTTCCATATTCATCGTTTTCAGTATTAGTTAGGGATGATTGGGAGATAGAGTATGCTCCTGGCTCATTCCAACCTCGCTTACTATGTTTTAAATATTTAATATAACCTTGAATAAGCTTTAGAGTAATCGTCAGCTTTTCGTCCACCTGCGACTTTGTCTCTTCTGGTAAATATCCTAGATCAACAATTAGTTCGATGTGGCTTGACAATTCCATTAAGGAACCCCGAGCCAAATAACAAAATCGGATCGTTTCTTGATAATAATAACGACCATATCCTTCTGCAATGTTAGCTGGAATACTGGCAGTAGCCCGCTTGATTTGGGAAGCTAACCCCCACTTTTCTTCTAAGGGAAGAGATGGTAATACTTTACGAAAAACCATCTTCGCAAGTTCCTGAGCTTCTCGATAAACCTTTAACCTATTCAACCCTTCCATCAGATACTCCCATTACGACTACTCACACAACTTACTATTAACATTCCTCGATTAACTACTTACAAATGACTATTCACCACTCTCCATTCACAACTCACTCTCAATTTTTTCCATTCACCACTCACCATTCGCAACTCACTCTCAATTATTTCCATTCACCATTCTCTATTCACTATTCACCAATCCTAAAATTGTCTCAAAAACCTCACATCATTATTTCGAAAATGCCGGATGTCGTCGATGCGGTAGCGCATCAGGGTGCTGCGGTCAATGCCTATACCGGCGGCAAAACCGGAATAAACCTCAGGATCATAGCCGCCGTATTCCAAGACCACCGGATTCACCATTCCGCAGCCTAAAATCTCAAGCCAACCCGTCTCCTTACACACTGGGCAGCCCTGTCCCTCACACACGAAGCAACCCACGTCCATCTCCGCACTGGGCTCTGTAAAGGGAAAGTAATTTGGGCGTAAACGCGTGCGAACCTCTTCACCAAATAACAGCCTGGCAAAATCTTCCAGGGTGCCCTTCAACTCAGCAAAGGTCACGCCCTTGCCCACTACCAGCACTTCCACCTGGACAAATTCTATTTCGCTCCGTGCAGAAAGCTGCTCATAGCGCATGGTAGCACCAGGTAAAATAACCCGGAGCGGTTCAGGGGCATAAGTACGCATAGCCCGGATCTGCCCTGGCGAAGTATGGGTGCGGAGCAAAACCCCTTCCGTCTTCGTATAAAAGGTATCCCACATATCCCGTGCAGGATGATAGGGCGGCATATTCAAATAAGTGAAGTTATAATCATCCGTCTCCACCTCCGGCGAGGGAAAGACGTAAAAGCCCATATCCCCAAAGATGCGGATGATCCTGCGCAGCACCTGGGTCAGTGGGTGCAACCGACCCCTTGTTACCGGCCGCCCAGGCAGGGTGACATCGAGCTTCTCAGTGCGCAATGCCTTTTGCAGGGCAACTGCCTCAAGTGCTTGGCGCGTCTCCTCCCATCCCCTCTCGAGTGCAACCCGCACCTCATTGGCGGCCTTTCCCATGATAGGGCGCAGGTCTTTATCCATCGTGCCCATCTTGCTAAAAACACCCATCAAGGGTGAGCTGCGCCCGAGATGTGCCACGCGCCAGGCTTCCAAGGCCTCCTCATCATTCACAACCCCTAGCTTGTTAAGGGCTTGAGATTTGACCTCCTCCAATTGCGCTAATGCGTCTTCTTTATCTGCCATCACAAATCTTCCTTTCACAACCTCTTACACACGGTCGCTCTTAGTGGTTTTAAACAAAACACCCATCCTCTAATAAGGACGGGATGACCGCGGTACCACCTTACTTGGCCTTGCAGGGGCTCTGCACGACCCACTTACCACCAACAGCCTGAGGGACGATTGGCTGCCCGTATAACGTCGGGCGAAACGGCTCAGACTACCATCCACACCAGGACTTCACCTGAGCAGCTCGAGAGGGAACTTCAATTGGATTCAGCAGGGTGTGGGTCTCAGTCTTGCCCACACCGCCCTGTCAACCTCCACCAGCCTACTTTCCTCTGTCATTGCCGATGTAAGCTTAATCTGTCTATATTATCGCTATTAAACAGTCGTATGTCAAGACACATCTTGGAAGCGGGATTGGGAGTTACAAATTAACCGATATCCTATGCTCCCCCAAAGCTCAACACCAGCCATAGATAAAATAAGCAAAAATAGAATATCGGTTATCGTTAATCAGTAAAAAACTAAAATGGGAGACCTTTTCAAATAAGATCTCCCAACCTCATAGTTATAAAGTGGGCATAAAAGGTCGAACAAAGGGCGAGGTTTCACCCCGACGCAGGAAGTGCCCTGATGGCCCTTCACCCAGGAACTCAGAGAACCAGGATTCGTGTTCGATCTCTTCATTTAGAATTGCCAGTGTCAGGGCATGCGTGCGATGGTCTTTTCCTGCGGTCAGATTGCAGATATGTGTATACCCACGGACAGCACAGCGCTCTGCTTCCACCAGCACCTTCAAAATAGCTTTGACATCCTTCAGATCCTCAGGCAATCGGGCTGGCGGACAAGCCGACATATCGTGGAATACCTTCATATCATCTGGTAACTTGCCACCCAATTCATAAATTCGCGGGACCAGGGCTTCAAAGTGATTGCGATCTTCAATACGGGCTGTCTCTGCAATCTCTTTAATTCCTTCACCTTCCAAACCAATCAGATTGGCACGCAGGATCGTGTAATAATAGAAGGTGGTCAACTCTGCTGCCGCGTTCTTAATCAGCAAATCAAGTAATTCATCCACATCGATACCGGATTTTTCAACCATTTGTCGTGCAACTTTTGCCATAATATTTTCCCTTTCTAAACTAAGTGTGAATTGATTTTGTAATCAAAAAATAAATTTGATACCTTGCCTGCATGGAAATGTCTACATAATTCCTTTTTTAAGCTGTTCTCCCTTGGCATTCCGGGCATATCCCATAAAAGGTCACCTGGCTGCGTTGGATGATGAATCTTTGTACATTTTCTTGTGGAATGCTAAGCGGTTGAATATCCTCTATCATATCGATCAACCGGTGACATCTCTCACAATATAAATGATGATGGTGGTTGGTCTCAGTATCATAACGTGTGCTGCTTCCCCTCAAATCTTCGACCAGGCGCAATTCACCCAAGTCAACGAGTTCATGAAGTGTATTATAGACCGTTGCCAGAGATATCTCCGGCATTTGATATTTAACACGCTGATACACTTCATTCACACTGGGATGTGAATCATCCCCTTCCAGCGCTTCAAAAATTAAACGTCTCTGTGGGGTTACCCTCAACCCATTTTTGCGAAAACGATTTACCAGCTCTTCTATCGACCGCATCAATACAAACCTTATTTATAATTATTATTTATTGTCTTAATTCAATCGTAAATAATGAAAGTGTG
>CAZWDG010000011.1:4376-6429 GCA_964633075.1 uncultured Candidatus Brevefilum sp. | reverse complement strand
TATTTATAATAATTATAAATTAAGTAATTCATTATGTCAAGCCTATCCGGTCAGTTTGTGAGAAACTTATAACACCCGAAATACATCCGACGAATTTCCCAATTGACACAACCAACAAGATAAGATATACTCTACCCCAGTAGTGTATTATCGGAGGTTTTATCTAATCCATGCCAATTTATGAGTATCAATGCAATCAATGCGGCAGTAAATTTGAGAAATTAATGGGGTTCTCTGACCCCAATATCAAGTCCCCCGAATGCCCTGAGTGCCATTCGTCAGACACACACAAGCGCATTTCAACCATCTCGTCCTTCAGCCGCAGCGCCGCACGCAGCAATACCGCTTCCAGTTGCGGTAGTTCAGGCGGCTTTATTTGAGCTGGTTAGTTTGCATCAGACCGGTGGTCTGAAAGAGAGCATTTTAAATGATCCAAACAAAAAACCCTGAAGTAAAAGATCAAATTAAGCACAGATTAGCTCGTATTGAAGGTCAATTGCGCGGTGTGCAGAAAATGATTGACGAAGACCGTGATTGCCGGGAGGTCATCCAGCAACTCATCGCTATCCGCGCCGGGGTTCAGGCAGCCAGCCTCAGCTTTATGCAAGACGTCGCCAGCGACTGTATTCTACACCCTGATGAGGAACAGGGTTCAGAAGTTCAACGGGAGATGATCCAGGACTTAATTCAGCTGCTGGGAAAAGTATCCAAATAAAACACAAGTAGAAAACAAGAGGAAGAGAATGGCAAACAACACCGTAGTAAAATGGATCCCCGAAGGCAACTGTTTTGTCTCTACCGATTCCACCGGTCATTCTGTGGTCATGTCTACATCAGCTGAAAATTGTGGTATGAAACCTTCAGAGCTGATCCTCTCAGCCCTGGCTGGTTGTGCTTCGGTGGATGTGGTCAACATCCTCGCTAAAAAACATACCCCCCTTTCACACCTGGAAGTGCGGGTCACGGCTGAACAAGACTCAGACCCTCCCTGGACTTTCCGTAAGATTTATATGAAATTTCTGCTCAAAGGCAAAGAGTTGACTGAAAAAAGCGTCGATCAGGCCATTCACCTTTCAGAAGAAAAATATTGCTCTGTGGCCGCCACCCTGCGCGCCACTGCTGAGATCATCACGAGCTTTAGTATTCTGCCAGAAAATTAGAAAAAACTACCACCGATTAGTTTCCTGATTTTGGCTAAAAAATCCCTTTGTCAAAGCGCCTGGGCTTGAGCGATCACCATCAACGCCCAATGATCAATCAACCAGAGTTTTCAATTGGATAATCCCCATCCATGAAACTGCGCAGAAATTCCCACCTTTGGTTCATCTATAGAACCTCCTGTCCTTAATTTGAGCCACTTGACTCACGCCGCCACTGCCAAAGTCCGATGAGATCAAGCCTAGACTGAGTACCAGGGTATGAATAACGGCACCCAGTAAAATTGATAAGGAATCCCCGAAAGCATGCATTGTAAGCGCAATTTGAGAAAGGAACGCCTTATTCTAAGAAATCAGCCTTTTCATAACTCAATTGCTTCCAATGATTTGAACACGAAGACAAAAACCTCACCTCTCTACCTTGCGGTCAGAAATGCTAAGAAAAGCAAGGACCAATAAGCTTATCCGAGTGCGTGCGCTTTTATCAATATTGCTTGTTAAGCCGGAGAAATAACCCAAAACACTTGACATCGAACGTATGTTCGTGTATTATTATCTTAAGATAATTAGCACAAATGAGCAGTCTATAAAAGGAGCCTGCAATGATGGCAAGAAAAAAATCAGGTTTAGGCGAACGTCATAAAAAAATTCTCAAATTCTTAGAGCGATTCCAGGCCGAGAACGGCTACCCACCATCGATTCGACAGATTGGTGAAAACACCAACATCAGCTCCACCTCGGTGGTCAATTATTATCTCAACCAACTTGAAGAGATGCATTTCATAGAACGGGAAAACAACGTTTCTCGAGGGATACGCCTGTTGCGCACCCTGGAAGGCAAATTGACCTCCGCCGCTCAGGCGATCACAGATTTATTCAACGTCCCGGTTGTTGGT
>CAZWDG010000011.1:0-4366 GCA_964633075.1 uncultured Candidatus Brevefilum sp. | reverse complement strand
GGTGAACCCGTGCCCATCCCCTCCTCCGACTTCAATTATTATGACCAGGAAACCGGCATTGAAATTGCGCGCAGCTTGCTCCCCCCGCGCGAAAAGACCGAAGATCTTTTCGCCCTTGAAGTCCAGGGAGATTCAATGATTGACGCCATGGTCAACGATGGGGATATTGTCATCATGCGCCCGATCACCCAGGCACAAGATGGCGAAATGGTTGCCGTTTGGCTCTCAGATCGTGATGAGACCACGTTAAAGTATTTTTATAATGAAAATGGAAAGGTGCGTTTACAACCTGCCAACCCATTGATGAAGCCAATCATCATCGATAATCCCGCCCATGTGCAGGTCCAGGGGAAGGTTGTCCTCGTCATTCGTCGAATGGATACTGTCTGAACCCCATTGACAAAAATTAAAATAATAAAAGAGGCTGTCTGAATTTTCGAGCAGCCTCTCTTTTTATTGTATTTTGGAACAAATTTACTTGAGTTCGACGACGGCACCAGCGGCTTCAAGCTTTTCCTTGGCGTCATGGGCAACGTCTTTTCCAACCGCCTCAAGAACCTTGGTGTCGGGGGTTTCTGCCATATTTTTGGCATCGACCAGACCCAGACTCGTCAGCTGGCGAATGACCTTGATGGTTTCAATCTTTTTCGGACCTGCATCCTTGATAATCACATCAAACTCGGTCTGTTCTTCGACTTCTTCCTCAACAGCACCTGCAGCCGCTGGACCAGCAACAGCCGCAACGGGGGCAGCCGCGGAAACGCCCCATTTTTCTTCCAACATCTTAACCAGCTCGGCAGCTTCCAGAACGGTTAGCGCACTCAATTGATCCATTAATTTTTCTAAATCAGCCATTTTTATCTCCTTACAAAATTATTTTTGATGATATCGGTGTTCGCACACCTTTAGTTCGTTTTCGAATATCAACTCAAGCAGCGCTTTTCGCAGCTTGTCCTTCTTCTGAGAAGGCTTTGACAACAGCAGCCATTGAACGGGCTGGTTCTGCCAAAGTGCGTACCAGTTTGGAAGCTGAAGCCATGATCGTGCCCAACAACATCCCACGCATAACGGGTAAAGTCGGGAGATCGGCCAAAGCCTTAATTTGATTAACGGATAATTGTTTCTGATCCATGAAACCAAGTCGGATATCAAATACATTTGTTTTTGAGATCTCATTTAATGTCTTGGCAACGCTGGGAGCATCGCTGAAAGCGAAAGCGACCACATTATTTTCCTCCCAGAACCGATCTTCGTAATCCAGATTCAATTCATCCATCACAAGCTTGAAAAGCCTGTTTTTCACAACATGAATCTCGCCATTGACATCACGCAGAGTTGCACGGGCCTCATCAATCGCCATCATATTCATGTTCTGATAGGACATAATAAAGAAAGCGCTGCTGTTATCAATCCAATCTTTATATTGTTCTACGATTGCTTCTTTTTCTTTACGAGTAAACGCCAATTTGTTCACCTCCTTTCGGAAAGGTTTGTTAAACTTAGAAATCTTTGTCTCAATTTTCCGCTGAGGCAAAGATTTCTATGAAGAATGACCTTCGTGGTTTCAAATAACTGTCTTGCCTTCACCTCGGCGGGATGATTAAGCGCCTTTCAGCGCACCTGCTTTCTTCAGCAAAGAATGAGCACTATTCAATTGTTAAGTTCACGTCATGCATTATATCACATACGATTTGATAATTTAAGTAAGTGCTGAAGCATAAGGATCGATCTTGATCCCCGGACCCATCGAAGACGTGAGGGTCATTCGACGGATAAAATTACCACTGGCGCCTGCAGGCCGAGCCTGTCGTACGGCGTGAATGAACGCCACCAGATTCTCGTACAATGCCTCAGGCTCAAAGGAAACTTTCCCGATTGGTACATGTATGTTAGCAGTTTTATCCAAGCGAAACTCAATTCGCCCCGCTTTTGCCTCGTTAATTGCATTCGCAATCTGGTCCGCTGGGACAACGGTACCAGCCTTAGGGTTAGGCATCAAGCCGCGTGGGCCTAAAACCCTACCCAGACGCCCTACTGTACCCATCATATCCGGGGTTGCGATGGCAACATCAAATTCCGTCCACCCACCCTGGATCTTCTGGACTATTTCATCAGTATCCGCCACATAATCTGCACCAGCAGCGACTGCGGCTTCTGCGCCTTCACCCTGGGCAAACACGAGTACGGTGACCGGTTTACCGAGACCATTGGGCAGGACAACAACATCACGAATCTGTTGGTCCGCTTGACGGGGGTCAAGCGAGGTGCGCAAGTGCACCTCAACCGTTTCATCAAAACCTGCAAAACTGATTTCCTTGATCAGCTTGAGGGCTTCCAGTGGATCATATAAATTATCTCGATCCACCTTTTTTCGTGCTTCTAGATATTTCTTACCATGCCTTGCCATATTAACTCCTTCGTGGTGCAAACGGGATATCTCACCCTCCCACAGTCACAAATTAATCCTCTACGATAACGATTCCCATATTTTTTGCGGTGCCTTCAATTTGCCGCATCGCACCCTCAATATCAATCGCGTTCATATCCTCAAACTTTTGCTCTGCAATCTCTCTCACCTGGGAACGTGTTACCTTGCCCACCTTCTCCCGGTGGGGATCACCAGAACCCTTTTCGATGCCAGCCGCTTTACATAACAAAATTGCCGCTGGAGGTGATTTGAGTTTAAAGCGGAAGGAACTATCCTGATAGATGGTGATCTCTGCAGGGATGATTTCGCCAGCCCGAGAGGCTGTACGGCTGTTATAGTCCTTGCAAAACGCCATAATATTGACACCATGCTGCGCCAACGCCGGGCCAATGGGGGGTGCCGGGTTTGCTTTTCCAGCCTGGATTTGAAGTGTAACAATCGCTTTAACTTTCTTTGCCACGTAAATACTCCTTTGTGGTTCAAACGGGACGATGCCCTCCCACAATGATCTAAAAAACGTCTATACTTTCTCGACTTGTAAAAAGTCCAATTCCACTGGTGTTGAACGACCAAAGAAATTAACCATCACACGCACCTTGGAGCGGTCCATATCAATCTCGTCCACCGTGCCATGAAAATCATTGAATGGGCCGTCAATGATTCGAACTTTTTCACCCGGCTTGTAGGTGACCTTGATGGTTGGCGCCTCAGCTTCCATCCGCCGCAAGATCTGGGAGACCTCCTCAGGCCTCAGAGGAATGGGGTCATTGCCCATACCCACAAAACCGGTCACACCAGGTGTGTTCCGGACCACGTACCAGCTTTCCTCGCTCATTTTCATGTTCACAAGGACATAGCCAGGAAATACATGCCGCTCAATGGAACGACGCTTGCCATCCCTGACTTCGATTTCTTCCTGGGTGGGAATGACAACATCAAATATGTCATCCTTCATCCCCATCGACTCAATTCGCTGCTCTAAATTATGACGAACTTTATTTTCATAACCCGAATAACAATGGATCACATACCAGGCGCGGTCTTCATCTTCATCCATCTTTACGTCCTCATTCACCTGAGGACCTTCAGCAGGAGCTTCTACAGCATCTTCCACAGGCGCGCCCAGTTCTTCCGTTTCAGAAACGGACATTTCTTGTTCTTCTTCTGGAACTTGCTCTTCTGGATTATCTATTGCTGCCATCATTTCCTTGCCTGACTCTTGTATTTATTGACCCGTTATTTATTACAGGGCAACGATGAATCCGATTAATTGTGAAAACGCAAAATCCAAAACACCCAGGATTAAGGACATAATCACCATCACCATTAAGACGAGACGGGTCATTTTCCAGGCTTCTTGTGGGGTTGGCCAGGTGACCTTTCTAAGTTCACCAACGGTCTCCCGCCAAAAGCGTTGAAGCCTCTGAAATATTGATAATTTCTTTTTCTTCTTAGTCGTCACAAGTCACTCCTTGTTTACGTCCAAAACGCCGCCCATGATAGACGGCGTTGAAAAATACCAGGCAGGCCAGGTAGGACTTGAACCCACAACCCCCGCTTTTGGAGAGCGGTGCTCTGCCAAATTGAGCTACTGGCCTATACGGGTTGAAGAGTCAGCTTCTTGTCCGATAGCTTGACCTCAACAACCTTATTTCACCTCACGATGCATCGTGTGTTCTCTGCATCGAGGACAATACTTTTTCAACTCCATCCGGCCAGGATCATTTCGACGGTTCTTCTCTGTCGTGTAGTTCCGCTCATGGCAATTCGTGCATTCCAATGTGATGACCGGTCGGATACCTTTCTTTTTCGCCATGTGTATTTTACCATGGTTGCCCCGCTCACCGGGACAACCATGCCATCCTTCCTATTATTAATATTATGCGATGATCTTGGAGATCACGCCAGCACCCACTGTCAGACCGCCTTCCCGGATGG
>CAZWDG010000010.1:0-15045 GCA_964633075.1 uncultured Candidatus Brevefilum sp. | reverse complement strand
GCACAGCGAAGGATATCGAAATCAATAAAACGGATATGGCGCTGGCACCCAACCGATTTTGTGATTCTACTGCGCCTAAAGTGTAAACAGCCGCTGTCTGGGTACGCAGAGGAATATTACCCGCCACAACCACCACAGAACCGAATTCCCCAACAGCGCGCGAAAAACTCAATAAGGAACCATTTAGCATTGGCAAAATCAATGCTGGAAAAACTACCTTCCAAAAGGTCTGCCATGAGCTTGCCCCAAGAGTGGCCGCAGCACGTTCCTGGGTCTGGTCTAAATCCTGTAAGACGGGTTGGATGCTGCGAACAACAAAAGGAAATGAAATAAAAAGTAACGCGATCACAATCCCGGGTGGGGCAAAAATCACCTCAATACCCACCTTCTCTGAAAGAAATTTTCCCAATGTTTCTTGGGGGCCATATAACATCACCAACATGACACCAGTCACCAGGGTGGGAATAGCCAGGGGTAAATCAACAATCGCATTCAACAAACGTTTGCCTGGAAATTCAAAACGCACAAATACATATGCTGTGATTAACCCCATTACGGCATTGATGAGTGTCATCAAGGCAGAGGTCCATAATGTTAACAGAATTGCATGCCTGGCAATCGGCAATGTGATTTGATGCATCAGCTCAGAAATACCTTCTCTGAGCCCATCCTGCATAATCACGATCAAAGGGATGAGGATCATCAAGCAGACATATAGAATGCTTGGCAGCCGCAATGCCCATGCCGACTTCTGGGTGCGGTGTTTTTCTAAGATCAACCCCTCATGCATCTCTACTCCCCGCCCTGAACCTGCAGGATTGTCTGGGTGTAAATACCTTCTTCACCAAAGATGTCATCCATAACGACCTCCCATCCACCAAAATAATCAACGGTGAAGAGGTCTGGGATATCTGGATAAAGATCTTTTGAGGCTTGAGCGGCTTCCTGATTAACGACCCGCAACCCGTGTTGGGCAAATATTTCTTGCGCTGGGAGCGTAAAGACGAAATCCAGGAATGCCTCAGCAACCTCCCGGGTGTTATGTTTATCGACATTGGCATCTACGATGGCAATCGGATTTTCAATCAATATGGTCGATGTCGGGATGACACGCTCATATTTCTGTCCGGATTGTCTGCCAACCAGAACTTCATTTTCATAGGTAATCGCTAAATCTCCGACACCCTTTTCGAAAGTGAGAATGCTATCACGGGCTGCTTTATTCATAACGGTGATATTGCTTAACACCTTGCTTAAAAACGCCTGGGCAGCAACCGGGTCATCCCCGGGGACACCTTCGATTTTTCCCCGTAAAGCCGCCCCATACATCGCGAGAATATTCCACATGGCACCCCCACTCATTTCTGGATTTGGTGTCAGCACTTCTACACCTGGCTGAGCCAAATCATTCCAATCTTGAATATTCAGGGGGTTACCTTCACGAACAGCAAAAGAAACAACGGAAGTGGTCACAATCCCTTCAGTCTCACCTGCTTTCCAATCATGTGTGATTAATCCTGCATCTTGAATGCGGGTTACATCTGCTTCAAGCGACAGAGCAACAATATCGGCTTCAAAACCATCGACCACAGCTCGAGATTGAGCCCCAGAGCCCAGATAGGATTCCTCAAAGGTGACTTGCTGACCTGTTTGTGAAAACCAGTGGTCTTGAAAAAGGGGGATAATTTGACCATAGGCTTCTCGTGGGGTTGTGTAAGCGCCCAAAATAAGCCTCACCTCATTACCGGGTTGCACCCCCGAATGACCAGAGCAAGCAGCAAGCAGCAGGGTCATGACCAGTACAGGAGCCAGGGGGATTAATTTTTTCATGATATTCTCCTCATACGATTCAACCATCGCTGATATTGAACGGATTGAACAATCAGGAATGAACAATTTTCAATACTTGAAATAATCGATCCAATCGAACCACCTAAACCAAATTGACCTTGTTGATCGGGTAAAGGTGCACCCAGCACAATAAGATCATAATCCTCGTTTTTCATCTCTTCTTTCACAGCCGCCAGCAGCCCCCCTTTTCTGATCCTGGTTTGTGCTGGCACACCAAAACGCATCAGACTTTTTTGACCATCTGCCAAGAATCGCTCTATCCGGATTTCGGGATAATCCTCTTTAACATATTCGGGGATGACTGTCAGCAATGTAACCTCCGCCCCCATGTGCCGCAGTAAGCGCCCGGCAAATGTAACCGTATCCTTGCCTGGTTCGCCGCTAGCCAGACAAATTAATGCTTTGCTGAGGCGTGACAAGGGCTCAGTAGCCAGAAACAGGTGATGATCACCGATTTGCAGCACGCTTTCAAGCTGCCCTAAGCCAGCTGCTGGACGCCATCCCATAATCACCATATCAATATGCTGTGTCTCACTGACATGACTGATCGCCTCACTAAATGGAGCTGATGAAATTTGACTTTGAAAAGAAGCCATACCACTCCCGATTTGTTTCCTGGCTTCCAAGAGGTGTTGCTCTAATTTAACCTGATCCTCACCAATCCCGAGCATAATCACCTGAGCATGAGCCATGCGAGCCATGTGCCCCCCCGTCGTAATTGCTGATTGAGAGCGCAAAGAACCATCGGTGATCAGTAAAAAGTTTAATCCGGGGTGAGAGAGCACGTGCAACCGGCGAATACCCACCCAGACTTGATCACCAAGATTGATAGGCATGTTGGTGCTTTGCTCAGGGGATCGATTGACCTCCATCATAAACCCTGGATTACCAAAGGGAACTGAGGGAGAAATCGAACGCACACCCTGGATTGCTGGCAGTTCTACCTGCAGACGTTCTGTGGATCCGTTAAACCCTTTGTCAACAATTTTGCCATCTCCCAGAGGCAAACAACCCAACGCATCTCTATTCGTCCCCAAAGCCACATCCTCAGGACGGAATAAAATTTGGGCGCGATCATTTGAGCTGAATTGCTGTGTTTCTTCAGGCAACGGGAATGAATTTTGCCCGATGTACACTTGGCTGCCCTTGATTTGTCCCAGTAATAAATTGGCTGATCCTAAAAAGGAGGCGACATATTCTGTTTTAGGGTACTGGTAAAGTTCGTAGGGTGTGCCCACTTCAATCAAACGACCAAAATTCATCACACCGATTCTGTCTCCCAGATCGAAGGCTTCTTCCTGATCATGGGTCACCAAAATCGCTGCCACGCCCAATTTCCGTTGAATTCGCTTCAGACTGCGCCGTAGTTCCACCCTGATTTTTGCATCCAGCGCTCCCAAAGGCTCATCTAAGAGCAGAACATCCGGTTCAAGTGCCAAGGCCCGAGCCAAGGCGACCCTTTGCTGCTGCCCGCCTGAGAGTTGATTGGGCATCCGATGGCCTAATCCCACCAACCCAACCAGTTCGAGTAATTCATCACTCTTCCGCTGTCGTTGCTCTTTGGGCACCTTCCGCACCTGGAGCCCAAACTCAATATTTTGCGCGACGTTCATATATTGGAATAGGGCATAATTTTGAAAAACGAACCCCACATTGCGACCCTGGGTGGGTAAATTCGTCACATCTCGATCACGGAGTAAAACTTTACCATTCTCCGGTTGGACCAACCCGGCAATAATGTTGAGGATCGTCGTCTTCCCGCTTCCACTGGCACCCAACAGCACAAAAAATTCGCCATCCTGGACTTCCAGGCTGACATTATTAACCACGACCTGTTGACCATAATGTTTACTGATGTTCTCAAGGTAAATCGACATGGAAACCTCAATGATCCATCCTGTGACCTCAAATATCGAACAGAATTTAAGGCAGATGATTCGTACAGACAGTATAACCATCGCCTGTGACACTCAGTGTGATAAAAATGTGACAAATCGGTGACAGATTTCAGATCACAACCCCCCGGTTCAAATCAACTCAATTAAGTTTCGATCCCATAGCCAATTCCCGGTAGATTTTTAATTAATTCCGGTTCATCAGGGTTGATCTCAATCTTCAGCCTCAAACGCCGTATTAACTGCCGTAGCATTTCCTCAGTTCCACCTTCAGCCCCCCATACATGGCTGATGATATTCTCCGCCGGGAGGATTTGTCCCCTGTTGAGCAGTAAAGTACCAAGTAAACGCGCCTCGAGCCTGGTCAGGGTAACAGACGCCTGCCCTTGCCGGAAAAACACTCGACGATGTGGGTCAAAAGTGAAATCCTTGTGGCGATAAGGCTCATCCACCTCAACCCGACCTGAAGACGCCCGGCGCAGCACAGCCTGTACTCGAGCGACAAGTTGGCGTGGACTGAAAGGCTTGAGGATATAATCGTCTGCGCCAATTTCAAGACCCCTGAGGATATCCTCCTCATCATCGCGCACAGTTAACAGGATCATTGGCACATCCGAAATCTGGCGAATCTGGCGACAAACATCAAATCCATCCTTAAGGCCTGGCACGCCCGGCATATTCACATCCAGAATGACTACATCGACAGGAACCTCGTTGAATTTCTGAAGAGCTCCGGGTGCATCAAAAGCTAAATGAGGTTCAAGTCCAGCCCGACGCAGCGTAAAGGCAAGCAAATCCGCCAAGGTACGATCATCATCTACAATCAGCGCTTTCATGTGACACCGCCATCCGCTAAGGGCAAGGTAAACCAGAAAATGGCGCCCCCAGTCTCCCCATCCTTATAGCCAACCCTGCCGTTCTGGGCTTCAATAATCGCTTTGACAACAGAAAGACCTAACCCTAACCCAATTTCATTCAGGTCATGATCTGATGCAGATGAAGTAAAGCGTTTGAACAAGCGTGACTGTTGATCAACAGAAACCCCCTGACCCTGATCCTGGACTTCCACCAAAACTTCTTTCGCCAAAATCAGAGTAGTGATGGATAGTACACCACCCTCTGGACTGTAATGAATGGCATTCGTCAGCAAATTGATTAAAGCCTGACACGTGCGACGTCTATCTGCCATCACTAAAAAGGATTGCTTTTCTTTAGGTTGAATAATCGACAAGCTATGTTTCTTAGCAATTGGTTCAACAGTTTCGATTGCCCGTTGGATGATGGAACTCAATTCAACTTCTTGTGGGTTGACCTTAAACCGACCTGCCTCAATGCTGGCGGCTTCGATCAAATTATCAATGAGGGATTGAAGATCGATAATCCCAATGTTCAAAGAATGCAATAATTGGCCAATCTCCTCGGTGGAAAGGTCGGGCAATTCATCGACCAATAATTCTACAGACGCAGATAAAGCGCTGAGTGGTGTGCGGAACTCATGCGTGATATTGGCCAAAAATTCACCGATTAGCCTGTGAATGCGTTCCTCGTCGGTCACATCCCGAATAAAAAGGGCACGGGTGGCATTCCCTGCTTCTGGTGGTACAAAGGACGACTCTGACATAGCCAACAACACTTCCTTCCCATTGATCAAGACCGGGATGCGTCGTCCCTGATTCAGACCTGGTAACTGCATACTGAAAATATCCTCACCAGGGATGGGAATGAAAAAGTCATCTAATGATCGCCCCAATAAATGGGCAAGATCCACATTGAGCAACCTTTCAATCGCATCACTGGCAAAGGTAATCCGACCGTGCTCGTCAACCGTCAAAAGAACCTCAACGATCGAATTTAGCAGGTTCTCAATCCACAATTTTTCCTTTCTAAGTTGATCGAGCGAATGCTTAAGGCTCACCCGGGCATCCTCCAGCGCATTGGTAAGTTGATCAATCTCCCAAATCTTTGAGGTGTTAGCTAAGGGTGTGATTAAATTTCCCTCTCGCAAAGAAACCGCCGATCGCGCCAATAGGTTTAACGGCTTGCTGACCCGACGCGAGATCATTACCGCGACCAGGGCACCCACCAGGCTGACGCCTAACAGGGTGACCAAAATCACGTTCCTCAACTGGCGATTGGCTTCAAGATAGGGTTCAATGTTGAGCAATCCGATCAACCGAAAGGGACCCGGCTCGGGTAAAGGGATAATCACTGTCTTGTAAGATATAAGATGATTATCATTATCATTGAGGGTGATCGTCTGGTAAGTACCAAGATCAGGTTTTAGGTTGTCGTCTATTTGATCAAACAGGTCCAGGTTGTTACTTACCAGGATTTTGTCTTCTCGGGAAAGCACATAATCCAGCCCACTCTGTAAACTGAACGCCTCGAGCACATTCTCTGCTAACTGCCCAACAATGACTGAAGTTTCAGCTGAATCTTGCACAGAGACGGTTGTCTTGGAGAGGATCCAAACTTTATCATCAACCATCGTAAAGGCACCGAATAGTTCAACATCACAAAGCGATGGGGTCGCCTGCTTCCCTGCCACAGACACCAACATGTCTGATCGGCAAACCGCAATCGCATCAGTGCCCGAATTAGCCAGCAAATCCTCCAAGTAACTGCTCAATCCCTGCGAATCCTGATCACGAAGAATAAGTTGGTTAAATGTGGGGCGTTCTCTGACCAACAGCCCAAAATTCTGGAGCTGACCGACTTTTTCATCAAATAGTGCCAGGGTCGTCTGATTTGCCTGGTTGATCAATGCTCGCTGTTGAGATTCCCTTTGGCGCGATAACAATAATGCTGCCGGTAGCCCCAGGGCAAGCGCTGTCCCCAGCGTAAAAAGGACAAAAATAATGATGAGCTGCAGGACAAAATGCCTGGAGGAAAGCAACTTATTCATATTCTCGTCTCTAATAACGACCGAATTGATATTCATTGACCTGCCTGAAAGAGCTTTAACAATCACGCCCATCAAAGGGGTTAATGAATCATTTCAGCCATAAAAATGATGCTCATCTTACTATAACATTGAAAAATAACTGTGACAATCTTATCATTGTAGCAGCACGCGTGAATGTTTCACAGGTTTCTTTTAAAGGAGATCAATTTCATGCGAATAAAAAATGAACTCAATAATTTCATAAACACCCTTGAAGTGTACGAGAATTTTTTATTGCTAAGTTTCATGCAGCTTCCAGTCAGCTGCTCAATCAGGGATGGCCTTTTTCGCCAGTTTATCCACGCGTTCATTTAACCAATTACCTGCATGCCCTTTTACCCAACACCACTGGACCTCATGACGGGAGATTTCTTCATCTAGTTTCATCCAAAGGTCAACATTAGCCAGTTTGCCCCCTTTTCTTCGCCAGTTGCGGCGTTTCCAGTTCGGCATCCACTCGGTAATACCACTTTTTAGGTATGTTGAATCCGTGAAAACCTTCACCTGACAGGGCTGGTTCAGGGCGCGTAGCGCTTCAATCGCAGCCATTAATTCCATCCGATTGTTCGTGGTTTCCTTCTCCCCACCAGAAAGCTCCTTTGAATGTTTACCAGATCGGATAATTGCCCCCCATCCTCCAGGACCAGGATTCCCCTGACAGGATCCATCTGTATAAATCGTCACTTGCGGTTTTTCGGGCACTAAGGAACCGTCCCCTCCAATTCGCTGATCATCTCATCTAATTCCGCCAAGATGACTTCCGTCTGGCTTGTCTCTGTTTGCAATAATCTGAAAATAGCATCCTGTAAGGCCCATTGTGCAATTCCCCATGTTTCTGATACAGGCAAAGCCTTCGCATTCTCAATCATCGCTACCCCAGCTGCCCACTGTGGAAAAGATGCCACAAAATCATCCAGCGAATCGATTGCTGATTGTCGAACAGGCAGCGAAAACATGCTCTGAACAAGCTTAGCCTGAACTTCGGGTTCCAGCAAATACCTGGCAAACAACCAGGCTGCCAGTTGATTTTCAGGGTAACTTGCAGTGATCATCAATCCAGGACCGTCGATTGATATGGTCTGACCACCAGAGCCGGGGAAACCAATCACAGTCCATCGGTCCTCGTTTTTTACCACGTCCATCCAGCTAATTAGCGCTGGGATTTGATCCAGGGTACCACCGTACATCAGGGCGTGACGTTCCGCAAAGTAAAGATAGGGTTCTGGCTTGCGATTTATCCAAATGCAGCCCTCGGCGTCCAGCGATTTTAAATAGTTAAACGCCTCACGCCCTGCTTGATTGTTAAATGTCAGCTTTTCAATGGCTGGTAATTGACCCCCGAAGGTGTAAAACCAGCTGGCCAGTACATTTGGCGCCAGATTCCTCGGGTAACCACCTGTGCCATCATTTTCCTCATCATCATCACCCAGGTTAGCAAAGGTCGCACTGCAGGAATATTGGCGGAAATCATCATCATCCAATGGGGGTGATGGATACCCAAGCTCCTCAGCCCAGGTTTGGTTAAAGAACAATACGGTCGCCAGGGGTGCAATTGGAAGCGCGATTAGATCACCATCTATCATAAATGGATCCAAAAATACCTCCGGAATATCCAACTGGTCGTCCGGAGTCAACCCCCATTCAGGATCGTTTAGATAATCTGTCAAATTGATGGTGACAAAGGCATCTCCTAAAGCGGCAAGCTGATAGGGATGCACCGCAATTAAATTGGGTAGATCACCGGTTTCCAAACCCGTTTCCAGCGACTCAACCAAAAGGGATTCACTCCCCATCCCTTCAACATCGACCCAAATATCCCATGGGTTGCTGAGTGAGAATTGCATTGCAATCTCTTTGATCGTTTTCGCTCCCTCACCCACCCAAGGGTGCATGAATTTAATCGCAGTTCCTGCCAAATCCTCTGGCTGGATCGTCAGAGTAACAGGGATTGGTTGTGTGGCTGTTCTTCCTGGCGTTGGGCTCATTTCTGATGTTTCGATCATCGTCGCTGATGAGGTTGGTTTTAGCGTCTTGGTTACAACAGGCGTTTCACTCACAAACAAGCTTGAACAGCCGATTAAGAAGACCATGCTCACCAGGAGCATACTCAAAGTGAAACGATGTAAGTTGGTTTGAAATGCTGTCTGAGTTTTGTTCATTGGATGATGATCAAGGGAACCGGGGTGAAAAGTAAAAGGAATAGGATCAGGGTGATAACGCCCAGGATCTTGTGTTTGTGATCAATCGGCGTGATCTGGTCGAGGGGTTCTGCAAAACGGCGCCCCACCAAAAAGATCAGCGCAGCCCACAACCACCACCCTCGCCAAAAAATCCCCAGAATCACCAATCCACCCAGTATGAAGGGGAAAATTCGCTTTGCCTTTTCCTTGCCCAACAATACATACAGGATATGACCACCATCCAATTGCCCAGCTGGGATCAGGTTGATCGCTGTCACAAACAAACCCGCCCAAGCCGCCCAGGCTACTGGATGGATTTGAACATCCAATCCCCCCAGAGGAACCGGTGCACCTGTAAAAAAATAGCGGAACCAGTAGAGCATCGGCGAAAGACCACCATAAGTCGCCGGTTGGGGAAGCAATTGTCCAAAAGTCAGATACTTAGCGAACAGATAAAAAAGTGAATTTCCCTCGATAAAATGGACATACCCCTCTGGAAGGTTTACCTCAATAGGTCCAACTTGAGAGAGGTTGAGCCCGATGAAAAGGACAGGGATGGCAACTAATAAACCCATCATTGGTCCAGCCATACCAATATCCATGAGATGCTTTTTATTTTTGGGGATTTCTTTCATGTTGATGAAGGCACCCATCGTACCGAAAGCGCTGAAGGGAAAGGGGATGAAATAGGGTAAGGTTACATTTTCACCATGTGCCCGTCCTACCAGGTAATGACCAAACTCATGGGCTAAAAGGATGCCCAAAAGACTCACCGTAAAAGGCCATCCCTTTGATAAGTAATTCAAAAAAATCTCCAAAGACTGAAATGGGTTCGTGACATCTGTCGCTGAAAACTGAGCCCCTGTGAACATCATACTGAGGATGGTCAAGAAGAACAGGACGAGGTTCACCCATATCGAGCCGGGCTTGGGCTCTGGCAATTGATCCATAATCAAGATGATTTGATCCTCCTTATCCATCCTGAACAACGGCATCAAACCACGCGTCTTCAAAGCCTTCGCTAACTGCTCATAAGCTGCCTCACTATCTGCAGACTTGAGCTGCCCAACATATCGCATGCGATAGCCTTGATTTAAACCACCCCTTGTTACGCTGCGTATCTCAAAGACCTCATTGACAAGTGAGGTGACCTCTTCGAAATTTACTTGTAAATTTTCACTGATTGCTTCGCTCATCTGATTCCGATCAAATCCATTGACACATACCTTATCGCAATAAAGGACGTGCTTAATTAAACCATAGAATGTCAAGCCTTACCAAGAAAAATCAAATTGGGACAAATTTGAACATCTACACCAAACATCCCCGATTGACATCCCTGAACACGATTAGTACAATGTCTTTAGAAATTCCCAGCGAGATCCTTTTAGTGAATCTTACGTGGAGGCTTCATTAATGCTTTTCTTTTCTTCATGGGGACGAGTGACGATGCTTACTGTACTCATCTTCCTGCTGATCACCACTGGGTGCCAGGGTAATCCTACCCAAGCGACCATGGAAAATATTGACATAACTGAGTCAATCAAGTCCCCGACAGAAAAAAAAGAGGGGATCATTGAGCCCCTTGCTGAAGTAACTGAAATAACGCCAGAACAACCCGTCACTCTTGAGGTGGAAGAGGCAAGCCCAACCATTCAACCAACACCTGCACCAACATTGAGTGATTGGCGTGAGGCGCCCATCTCACCGGAGGAAATCAGTGAGAGGGTTATTGAAATCTATCAGGAAGGACAAAAACAAGGTCGCGATCCTCACGCCTTTTCTGTCATTGGGGATTGCCAAGCGATACCTTTTGTGTTCATGGGTCCCTATGGGCGGGGGGATTTAAAACCAACAGATGCTGAAGGGCATCTTTGGAAGGTGATCAATACCTTTGATTCCTCATTCAAGAGATGGTCTGTGACTGCCCGTGGAGGATTTACGGCTGCATCTGTCCTCAATCCGCTTCAAGCGGACCCCGAGGAGTGTAAACCCGGAGAAACGCCATTATCCTGTGAATACCGATTAAATAACCCTGCTTTCGTCCTGGTGACCCTGGAAACCTGGTTGGAACCGGAGACCGTTGACCGTTACGAGGTTTATTTGCGCCAAATTATTGAAAAAGTCATCGAGCGAGGTTCGGTGCCCATCCTCCTGACAAAAGCCGACGCCTCTGAACTGCGCGGCAAAGAGCATGTGATCAACCCGGTTATCGTGCGGGTGGCTTACGAAAATCAACTGCCATTGGTCAATTTCTGGCGAGCCGCTCAATATCTCGAAAATTTTGGCATCGATCCCGATCGGGAGGGTTTCCATCTGAGCGATTCGGGTTACAACCTGAAAAATCATCTGGCATTGCGCGCCCTTTACCAGGTATGGACGGCAGTTGAGGGGCTGGAGAGCTCCATCGAGGATAGCCCCTTGCAAACCGAAACGCCCAAAGCCACACCAACCCCAGGGGTGGAAATCGCACCGGCCGATTGTCAATCTGGTTGCATTTTCTTCGGAACCGCCCAGTCTCAGGATGGCAACATCCTAGGTGGCGGTGTTTACGCCTATGCGCCTGAGACCGGGCGATTAACGCAAATTTTGAAGAACGGGTTTGACCTCCAAGATGTAAGCCATGACGGGCAGCGGATCCTGGCGAATCAATCCAACCAGCTGTATGAGATCGATCTCAATAGCAGAACCACCACCTTAATCACGAACGCTTTCTTCTATTATGGAAAACAAGGTGCTTATTGGAATGAGGATGAATCAAAGGTCATTTATTTGGACCAGGAAAACCCCCTACAAACAGAAACCGGAGAAGCCATTAACCTCCTTCCCGCATCAAAGGATGACGTGCTCTATTTTGAGAATGGTCACTGCCAATCCAAAGATTATTGCCAACTGGACGGTGTTTATCGACAGGATGCAGATGGTGAAATTACAAAAATGGAGACCTTTGCCAAGCCAATCTTTTCTCCAGATGGCAGCCAAGTCGCCTTTCTCAACCCTGAAGCTGCTACCGAGGAGAACTTTTATCATATCCGCTATCTTGTCCTCGAAGATACAAAGACTGGGATTGCCAGCCGACGGGTGCTCTATTTCCCGGATGTTTCTGGCTTTATGGTCTATGCGGATGTGGAAACATATGCCTTTTCTCCCAACAGCGACAAACTTTTCATCCTTTATGATGTTTACAGCGAATATTATGAATATTCACTCCGATTGGAGACCTATTTATGGGATCTGGAGACCGGCATCAGCTATGATTTGGGCGAACTGGAGGGGATCAGTGGTTCATTAATGCCACGTGTGATTTGGTCACCCGATGGCGTCCGGGCATTCTTTTTCCTGACAAGCCTTTCTGATGAGGGGCAATACCACATCCACATCTATCAGACAAACCTTGAGACGGGTGAACATCTCATCCTCCATGAGGAAAACCTTTTAAACAGCACAGAGTACCTCTATCTCACCAATATCTACTGGCCTTAGGGGAATTAGTGAGAAAAACCCAGACTTCTCCTACTTGATCTCTATTTGATACTCCGCTTTTTGTCTTGTCACAGGTGTGATTCCGCTGATGGCCAGAACGATGGAATCCACGTCATCACCGATTCTGATATCAAGGCTAACACGATTATTCTCATCAAGTTCCAGGGCGGTCACAGCGGTCTCTTCACCAAACGTGATCATAGAGACCTGGAAGGTCTGGGGCAGGCTGTTCTGGATCCTTACAAAACCTTCACCCAGCCAACCGCCATCATCCGCCTCAAAATCAGTGAAATAATCAATGGCTTCAACACGAATGTCATCGATCACCATCCCCACGCCGTTCACTGCTGCGTCGGTGACGTAATCAAAACGAAGGGTGATTTCCTGTCCAGTAAATTTACTGAGGTCAACGCTTTCTTGCTGCCAATCTTCCGATTGACCGTTCAAACCACAGCCATAGCTATTCCCTGAGGGATTCTCCATGGTGCAGGATGTCGAGGGTAAGATTTGCCAGGTTTCCCCATCACTTGTGGCAGAGACAAACACATAATCATAGTCTTCCTCAAGGTCATACCAGGTTTGATAGGTCATTTCCACCGGTCCACTGACCTCTCTCAGGTCAAAACTTCTCTCCAAGGACATATTCGAATGATCCCCCATATTGGACCAGAAGAAATACTCACCTGAGTAAGGGTCGGTGGGTAAAATGGCTGCGGAGGTGTTCCCTCTAAAGGTCAAGCTGTAATCCCCATCACAAGCAATTTCCAAATAATCCACCCCGAACTGCGACACATCATAAGCGACGGGTTTTACAGGACAGGTTGGAAAGCTAACTGTTGGGGATGCTTTAGGTGAGTTTGGATAGATATGGTAATAATAGCGACCATCAGCGACATCACGCTCACCCAGGAAATTAGCCACTAACCAATCAGCAAAAACATCCTTCGCACGGATCACAGCACCCGTATTTGGATCGCGAAGGTCAAGTTCTGACAGGACAGCATCAATACTTTCCATCCCATTCATGTCGTGTGCCACAAGTGCTTTCGTAGCTTCTTCGCCAAAGCGGTCCAAAAAGTAAGTTGTGAACAACATAGCCGCGCCATAATGCGGTCCATTTTCTCCGACATCTGTCCCCCAATCTGTCAATTGTAAATCCGGGTTCATGATATAGCTATAATCAAAACCACCAGGATCAAAACCATTGATCAATTCCGCTAGCATTGAAAAACCCTCATTAAGCCAGGTTTCTTCGTTCATATCCGTATACCAGTGGATCATATGCTGAAATTCATGGGCCAGTGTCCCATAGATATATTCCTCCCAAAGATACACATTATCCGAATTGATCAAAAACATCTCGTGGGCATTGGAATATTCATGCGCTTCTGGGTGAAGTTGATCTGCAGAAGAGTAATAACCAGCCAGCGATTGCCCCAACCCCCCTGCATAAACGATATAGATACGGGGATCATCATCCACGCCTGGAGACCACTCACTCCCAAAGAATTCACGATCGGTTGGATAAATCTCCTGATCAAAGGTATCACCCAGTTTTCTCAGGTCCAACTGGTCAAAATCCACCCCATCCTCAATCCAAATATAGACATTCTCGCCTAAATAGCGCAAGGTAGCAGAGATTATAAAGTTCTCATTCGTGTCGACATTGGAGACCCAAAATTCCTGCTTTTCGCCAATGCTGTAAGGTGCATTGGGGTCAGGGAACCTTTCTGGGATATCACTTTTTCCACCAAGCCGTTCAGCTAGATCGATAGGGTCATTAATCGGAACCAGCGACTCTTGCAAGGTCATCAAAGTTTCCATCGCTCCAATAGAGGCCGGTTCAGGAGGCTCAGGTAAATCGATGGGAGTATCAGGAGGATCGGATTCATCAACAACCGGTGGTTCGATAAATGTCTCGATTGGCGGATTGATGACAGTCGATGTGGGCGTGCTATGATCTTTTAGAAATATATAAGCTGCGCCACTGGCGAATAGCACCAGGCAAATTCCCAAACAGCATAGAGCAATAACCAGTAAAACTGTAAAAACGATAGGCAGTGTCGAAGATTTTCTTCTCATAAAATGATCTCAATTCAGTCAGGATAGTCAATACTCGTAAGAATTAACGCCCTAATCATACCAAATAAACCAAAAAAATAGAACTTAATCGCACTTGTAAGATTGTCCAGGCTAAGGCATGCCACCATCCTTAGGGGGACCTTAAGGGTCATTTCCCAAACCAATATCAATCTGTAGCCTTTTTCACGTGTTACGATATAATAGGTTTGCTCAAGAATTGCTGAAAACGCTTTGAAGAGGAAGGAAAAACCCATGCGGGATGTGATCGATCCCCTAAAATCTTTCGAAAACTTAATTAATAACTGGTGGAAAATCGTTCTAGTCGCGATCATCGGTGGGCTCGTTGGATTTGCGGTTTCATTTCTTTTTCCACCCAAATACGAGGCTGAAGCTATCTTTGCTGCCAGTATTGATTTTACACAAATCAATTATGAAAACCTGGTGGGTGAATATGGCGAACCACTGACTTGGACCCAGTATGAGGAAGACCTAGCACTGCAAGTCGTAAAACATATTTTGACTGCACAACTGACAGAGACCTTTGCTTATGCACAAACAATAGATCCCTCCCTTAATTTAAAAATCTTTCAATCAGATATTAAACTCGAGC
>CAZWDG010000009.1:0-15406 GCA_964633075.1 uncultured Candidatus Brevefilum sp. | reverse complement strand
AAATTATTCAGAGGGTGAAATTGCTTCTGTTTGTTCAAATAATCTCGACGTTGACGATATATGGGTGACCGGGGTTTACGCTCAGCTTTCTACCAGCGGCACAGATCAACTTCATTACGCGCTAAACATCCGTTCCTCCACAGATTTGGAAGGTATTATAAAAGTAAAGATTTTTCAGGTGGCATCGAATGGAAGTACATGGTCTCTTTCGAATAGTTTTACAAAAGACATTAACGTAGCACCAATTGCCTCACCAGCCTTTGTCGCTTATTCTCCGTCGGATTGTGATACGTTCACACCCTGCTTCGTAAATTCGGGTGATGATGAGACCAATGGATTGGGAACGGGTTTGCGAGATGCTATCAATGCCCTCAATACAGGGGATGAAATCCAAATTTTGCACAATTATATGATTAAAGATCACAGCGTATTGGTCGATAAAAACCTCACAATCAAAGGCTACCAAGGTGCTGCGATGCTTTCGACGATTGGCACAACCTGCAATGAGCCGATGCTTTCTTATACCACAGGCGGAAAGCTCCAAGACCTGACAATCAATGACGGCAATTGTAGTTTCCCATCCTCACGGGATCTCATCGATGTTAATAGTCCCAGTGACCTCGCGATTGAACATAACACACTCTATTCTGGTAAACAAGCCATCACCGTCAACGAAAACCTCGGAGATGTGGTCATCGCCTTCAACCAAATCACCAATAACCAGGACTATGCTATCTTCCGAGAGACCGGTTCACCTGGCTCAGGAAAGGTTAATATTTATGCTAACAACATTAGCAATAACCACAGCGATATCCAGGTAGTCTGCAATAATTTGGGGGTTGCAGACCACAACTTCTGGGGAACAGAAATCTTAGCGGATGAAAGTGTCTTAGATTGTGTGGTTTCATCCAGGAAACAACTGGGCGCACCGATCCTCTTGTCAGTGAACAGCGCGGGCGTCGAAGCGATCCGGAAAACCGTCACTGAAACCACAAGCTACGCTTTTAATAATCATATCGGTGTACGCCATGATGCTTTATCGGCTGATTTTGATGTCATCATTGTAAACCACGGACAGGGGGGCAGTTCAAATGTTCCCTTTTACCAATCAGGATCAGGACCCATCCAACCTTGCTCAAATTTTTACGATGTTTTCCTTGCAGATGACGCTGTCTCGTTTAACTTGACGCTTTCAATAAAGTATGACCTTAATCAGAGTTGCATCTCCTCTATTGAGTCTGTTGATTATTGTCAACAAGCTGACAGTACCAAGTATCCTTTGTGGTGGTATGATCCAGCCAACATCGTCACAGATGGCTGGGATCGGACAGGTCAGCCACCTGAAGGACCAGGAGCAGGTGGCGCCACGGGTCAGGATACATCCTGTGATACAGTCAATAATGAGATCCTTGTGAAGATTGATAATTCTGGACGCCCAGGCATATTATTCGATCTTAATTTCACCCCTTTCGTTGCTGGTTTGCCTGTTGTTGATGGGGTGACTTTATCACAATTCACAGCGGTTTTCGACATCACCAAAGTGGACCTGAAATGGATCACGACCAGTGAAAACAATGTGCAAGGTTTTTATGTCCTGAGAAGTGAGAATGAAGCTGGTCCTTACACCAGGATCTCAAACTTTATCGATGCGATTGGGGACACCTATATCGGCGGAATTTATAACTACACCGATTGGGATATCACCTTTAAGAAAAATTATTATTACAAGATTCAGGTTATCGATGATCAAGGGACAACGATCCAAACACTCGGTCCTGCAAGTGTCCTGACCTCAACTCCAACCTCAACTGACACCAATACATCAACGGTTACACTTACCCCAACGGTTACGCGAACGCCAACCGTTACGATTACGCGGACAACTTACGTAACGAACACGCTTTTCCCAACTCGAACACTTTTCCCAACAAGAACGCCTTTTCCAACCCAGAGATACACACCTATTTATTACCGATCACCCACATCCGTTTTCCAATTCAATACACCGACACTCGTCGGGCGACCAACCCAGATACGGACGTATGGACCATCACCCACTGGTATGTTGCCTGATGATGACTATCCTGGAGATGATGGATACCCATACCCAGCAGATGAGGACGGATATCCCTCAGATGATGATCAATCCCCCACCCAGCCAGCTTACCCTTCCACTGATGATGAGGTTGATCTTAAAACGACACCCACACCGGGGGACACCATCAGCACCCCCATCCCCAGTACAGAAACCACACCCCCATTGCCCACTGACGAAACAACAGGTGAGGAACCCACACAGCAATTCCGATGGTTCTATATCCTGATTGGCGCTGCAAGCGCTATGAGTTTACTGGGTGTGGCTGGTGTGTTCCTGAAAAAATTTCACTTCACTTAAGCGTATCTCCCCTGAATTTTTGACTTTTGCTTTGATTTGTGCTATTCTTTGCTGGACTTAAAAACCGCAATTAGGATTGATCTTATGCAACGTGAACGCGTATCAGAAAATATTTACTGGTTCCAAAGTGAAACATACGCTCAAGTCTCAGCAGGGGTCGTTGCTGGTCCACAATGGGCCGTTGTGATTGATACCCTCATGCCTCAAGAGACTCTGGAAGTCCGGAAATTTATTGAGGATCGACTAAACTTGCCCATCAAATACGTGATTGACACCCATCACCATGCCGATCACTGTTGGGGAAATTGCCTTTTCCCTGATGCGACAATTATTGGTCATGAACTTTGTCGCCAGATGCTCTTGAATCGGACACCTTCTGCATTAGAAGTGGCAAGCCAGGAAAACCCACTCTATCGACAATTGACAATAGTCCCTCCGCATATCACTTTTCAAGACGGCTACCTTAACCTCCAGGTAGGGAAAAAACACCTCTCCTTATTCCCCACACCAGGTCATTCAGAGGATGGTATCTCGGTTCTGGTGGAAGAGGAGCGGATTCTTTTTGCCGGAGATGCCTTCATGCCAATACCTTTCATTGTTGAGGGCGATCTTGATCAATATATCAAAACAAACCAAAGTTTTATGGATATGGGATTGGAAAATATCATCCAGGGACATGGCGATATCATTTTACGCGGTGAAATTGAAGAAAAAGTGCGTGAGAACATCACCTATCTGAAGAGCATTCAAAAAGCTGTTATCACCGCAAGGCGTAGAAAAAATCCTCTCGAAATTCTTGATAGCATCGGCGTTGAGGCTTGTGGGAAGAGTCGAATACTTTTGGGTGGACTGGCAAGTGAACTTCACCGTCGAAATTTAAGAGCGCTTTATTTTAAATCCATCGAAATGGAAAAAGTGCTGAACGGGGAAGATAACTAACCCCAGATAAAACTGACGATCACCATTATTGTGAGCATAACAACTGGCTCCGCCCAAAAAGCCATTCCCACCCGGGATTCAATCATCCCTGTAACTAAACTCGTCAAAGCATAAGCAAGACCTACCAGCAATAAACCAAATTGAGTTGGTGAAAGGGGAAGATAATGGAAACCGACCGCTACTTCAGAGACAATTAAGCTGCATACAATTGCCCAGAGTGGGTACCATTTTGCCAATCGCAAATAAAGAGAACGAGAGATTACCATCATGGCACCTATCGCAAGGATAGGTAACCGAAGATATAAACGTATATTCGCTGAAAAAAGGGCGATCGCCAGCAGTAAATAAAGGGCAAAGGAAAGGCCCGTCAACACCACGCTTGCTAAAGGATGTTGAACCTCATCAACAGCAACGACATTATATTCTGCAACAAATACAGCCATCAACAAAAGGCTACCAAGTACGAAGCTGACCCACCACAAAGGGGTTCCTGCAAAGGTATTTAAAGCAACACCAATCACAAAGGTCGTCAGTACCGGTATGATCCAATGACGGAGAAATATCCACCGGCTCTGATATTCCTCAGCCTTTTGATGGGAGTGAATCAACCAATCCATCCCGGTGGCTGCTAATCCAGCGGTCAACAGTGTGATGATGGTACTGAAATCAAGAAAAAATGCAATAATAATGCCCAGAAAATTAAATGAGAACTTTTGCGCAGGAAACGAGACCAGCTGGGTTAATGCAAATGCGAGCATGATGGCAGCCGCGACAATGGCTAATCGATTGATTTCAGGCAGAGTATCGCGAGAACGCATGCCATCATTTTACCATGCATGGTAGAAATTTTTTCCCACAAAATAATAATATTAATTAAATGAAGCAACTCAAGGCAATCTCCCTAATTTACCCGGGGAAATGATAGCCAATGACCCCCGAATGTGGTAAAATTATCTTTCGTATGAACACAAGTTCTGAAAATCGTTTCGAGAAACCGAGCATCATTCAAGCGCTTATCTCCGGGTTTAACACGATTGCGAATAAGCCTTATTTAATATTACTACCGATTGTCCTGGACTTATTCCTATGGTTTGGACCAGCCTGGCGTGTTGATGCCTATTTTGGACCATGGATCCAAAATCTCTCAAATTTACCTGGGCTTAACAGCACGGATTATTCAGAAATAATCAAAGAAACACAAGCTTTATGGCATCAAATATTGGAAAATTTTAATCTTGCGTTCTCCCTTAAAACCTTACCGATTGGTGTACCAAGTTTAATGGCATCCAAACCGCCTTTCCTTAATCCACTGGGACATCCCATCACCTTTAGTCTTAAAACGGGTTCACAAGTGATTGGCATTTGGTTTTTATTTTTATTGATCGGTTATTTTTTGGGGAGTCTCTATTTCAATAATATTTCTGAACAGGTAATAAAAACACCGCTTGAGAACAATCGAAAGACATTCTTACGCACCTTTTCACAAGTCATCCTCATGCCTTTATTATTAGGGATCATTTTGATCCTATTGAGTATCCCTTTTCTCTTGCTGTTTGCCATTGTCACTATGATCAGTCCGACGATTAGTCAATTCATGCTATTCATGCTCGGAATTATCGCCCTCTGGGTGCTCATACCTTTGGTCTTCACACCCCATGGAATCTTTTTATATAAACAAAATCTAATCCCAGCAATGATGACCAGCATCAGCGTCGTCAGGACGTCTATGGCAAAGTCTTCGTGGTTCGTGTTATTATCCGCCCTATTAATTCAGGGCATGAATATGCTCTGGCAAACACCAAACGTTGACAACTGGTTTTTGTTCATAGGAATCCTTGGGCATGCATTTATAGTCACTGCAGTGATTGCTGCCTCTTTCTATTACTTCATCGATGCAACTAGATTTACCCAAACCGTGATGAACAATAAATCAAAATCTGATTAACCTTATCGATTAAAATTCTTAACGGAGAAAATAGATTGGCTAAACAACCTTCTTCTTACAACGCAAATGATATTCAAGTTCTTGAAGGGCTCGAAGCCGTCCGTCGTCGACCTGGTATGTACGTCGGTGGGACAGATATCAAAGCACTTCACCACCTGATCTATGAGGTCGTTGATAACTCTATAGATGAAGCGCTGGCAGGCTCATGTGATCGGATTGATGTCACAATCCATGAGGATGAAAGCGTTACTATTGAAGATAACGGTCGTGGTATTCCGGTGGACATGCATCCCGAAAAGAAAGTATCAGCTTTGGAAGTCGTCATGACTACCCTGCATGCTGGAGGGAAATTTGGCGGCGGGAGCTATAAAGTCTCTGGTGGTTTACATGGGGTCGGGTCCTCAGCTGTTAACGCCTTATCTGAATGGTGTGAGGTCATAGTTTATCGTGATGGAAAGGTCTACTTTCAACGCTATGAAAAAGGCATCCCCCAGGCACCGGTCAAGGTGATCGATAAGGCACCCAAAAATAACTCCGGCACAATCACCACCTTCCGCTACGACGCTACCATCTTCAAAGGAGATGTTTCCTATAAGTTTGATACCTTGGCACAGCGCTTTCGCGAAATGGCTTTTGTTACGCGTGGCGTCACAATGAACCTGATCGATAAACGGGAAGACAAAGAAATTACTTTTTATTTTGAGGGTGGAATTTCTTCTTTCGTCAAGTATCTCAATCGAAATCGGGACCCCTTGCACGATGTAATTTTTATAGAAAAAGAAATCGATAACATTGGCGTTGAGGTAGCCATACAATATACCGATTCTTATTCCGAATCCGTCTATGCTTTTGCAAACACAATCAACACCATTGATGGCGGAACGCATTTGACTGGATTACGGATGGCAATCACCCGCTCTATCAACGATTTTGCTCGGAAGAATAATCTATTAAAAGAATCTGATGCCAATTTCTCTGGTGACGACACCCGTGAAGGATTGACAGCAATCGTCAGTATCAAACATCCTGATCCACAATTTGAAAGTCAAACCAAGGTTAAATTGATGAACCCTGAGGTACAGACCTATGTTCAACAAGTCGTAAACGATGGGGTCAGCGCCTTCCTGGAACAAAATTCAACCACAGCGAAGAAGATCATTCAAAAATGTTTGACTTCCGCTCGCGCCAGGGCTGCTGCCCGTAAAGCGCGCGATCTCGTCATCCGTAAATCCGCTTTGGAAAGCATGACTCTGCCTGGTAAACTGGCAGATTGCTCTGAACGTGACCCCACAAGAACTGAACTTTATATTGTGGAGGGTGATTCGGCTGGTGGGTCTGCCAAACAAGGTCGCGATCGCCATTTCCAGGCAATTTTGCCCTTGCGGGGGAAAATCCTTAACACTGAGCGAGCCCGTCTGGATAAAATTCTCAACAACAACGAAGTGAAAGCATTGATCTCCGCTCTGGGAACTGGCATTGGTGACAATTTCTCTTTGGAGGGACTGCGCTACGGACGGATCGTGATTATGACAGATGCGGATGTGGACGGTGCTCACATCCGAACCCTGTTGTTAACCTTTTTCTTCCGATACATGCAGCCTCTGATCGAAACCGGCCACCTGTTTATCGCACAACCACCCCTGTATTTAATCGCGTATGGCAAGGATAAAGTATATGTTTATACTGAAGAGGAACGCGAGGAGCTGATCCAAAAAATCCCGTCCTCATCCGGAAAGTATTCCTTGCAACGTTACAAAGGTTTAGGTGAAATGAATCCTGAGCAGCTCTGGGAGACAACCATGAATCCGGATAACCGCACCCTCCTTCGGGTGAATATCGAAGATGCAGCTGAGGCAGATAGGACTTTCGACATGCTCATGGGCGCCAAGGTACCCCCACGCCGCCGATTCATTCAAACACACGCTAAAGAAGTTAGAAATTTGGATGTTTAGTAGCACATCATGCTGCGAACAAACGAAGGCTGTATCCACAAGGTACAGCCTTTTTGATAACAAATGGTAGGTTGATTACATATTGGATAAATATTTCATGCGCCAATCTGTCTCCGCATCAAAACTTATCCATTATCTATCTGAAAAATGCCGGATCAAGGATCTGGCAGTCCATGACCAAACCATCGAGGATACTATCCGGGAAATTTACGAAAACTAGTTGTTGTATAATCATTCTTATGGTAAGGAAAATCCTTCATCTTGATCTGGACGCATTTTTCTGTGCGGTTGAAGAGAACCTCGATTCCTCTCTCAAAGGCAAACCCTTCGCAGTAGGCGGCAAAGCTGATCAAAGAGGTGTGGTGGCTTCATGTTCCTATGCGGCACGTATGTACGGTGTTCGCTCTGCCATGCCCATGCGCCGAGCCCAGCAATTATGTCCCGACTTAATTGTCATCTCAGCTCGCCATGGAAATTATAGCGAAGTCTCAAAAAAAGTGATGGCATTGATCGAGATCACACCATTCATCGAGAAGATCTCGATTGATGAAGCCTTCATCGAAGTCAGCGATTTACCCAAAGAATTGATCGACATCGCACGGGAATTACAAATTCGTGTTAATACCGAGCTCAATCTCCCCATCTCCATCGGGGGAGCAACCAATAAACTTGTTGCGAAAATCGCCAATGACTGGGGAAAATCCCAAAACAAAAACCCTTTGCCGCCCAATGCGATTACGATCATCCCACCTGGAGAAGAGGCTGACTTTCTTGCCCCATTGCCCGTCCAATTCCTCTGGGGAATCGGACCCAAATCGGCTGAGAGACTATCCAATATCGGCATCACAACCATTGGCGCCTTAGCTAAAACACCAAACGAAACATTAGAGATACTTTTTGGGCGTTATGGGCCTGACCTCCGCCAACGAGCCCAGGGGATCGATCATCGCCCCATTTCGATGGAACAGGAAGCCAAGTCGATCAGTAACGAGGTCACCTTCGCACAAGATCTGACCGATCAAAAAGAATTATTACAGGTAATTCGCTCTCTTGCAGAGCAGGTCGGGCGTCGATTGAGACGGTCTTCCGTGGCAGGAACAACCGTTCAAATTAAATTACGCTGGTCGGATTTCACCACCATCACCCGCCAGCGGACACTGCCCTCTGCCACTAACATCGATCAGGAGATCTACGAATTAGCTGTTGCACTATTCAAAGAAAACTGGTTGACAGGTAAGCCCGTGCGTCTTATTGGGGTGGGTGTCAGCGGTCTTGGACCCCCAGTCCATCAACTAGGATTGTGGGATGATGATTACCAGAAAGAAGCCAATTTATTAAGTGCCGTGGATGAGCTGAGAGAACGCTTCGGTCGGGATATCATCAAACGAGCTGGCCGGTTACAAAAGAACCAGACTGCAGAAGAGCCGAACGAGAAAACAAGCAACTGAATTCCAGATCAAGTCGAATGTTGTTGACTCATCATGCGATAAACCTTAACCATTTCTTCCGTGATCGTCTCCCACTGGAACTCCCTGGCATAAGCTGCAGCTTTTATGCCTAAGCGAATCCGCAACTCCTCATCAACAAAGATATTCCGTAATTTTATTGCTAAAGCCTCTGCATCATGCGCAGGAACGAAATAGCCCGTTTCTCCCTCTTTGACCAGAAAAGCCAACCCACCTACGCGTGAAGCGATGACTGGCGTGCCACATGCCATTGCCTCCAACGCGACCATGCCGAAACTCTCATAATAGGAAGGGACCACCACCACTTCGGCAGCAGAATAATAATATGGAAGGGTATCCTGACCTCGTTTTCCCAAAAACACAACCATCTCATTCAGCCCCAAATCACGACAAAGTGCTTGTAAGCGGGACATTTCACTGGATATTTCCACGCTATCTTCCTCCGGGTCTCCACCAATGACCGCCAAGTAATGCGGGCACGAAAAGGATTTACAGGTCCGTTTTACAATTGACATCGCTTCTATGAGTGTATCCACGCCCTTCAGGGGTTCAATCCGCCCCACAAAGAGGGCCATACGGTCCTTGCTTGAGATACCGATTGCCTCCTTTGCCTCGTCTTTGGGAATGGGATAGAAATGGTGTGTATTTACACCCGGAGGGATGATTGTCACCTTTTGATGGTTAACGCCATATAACATCTCAAGTTGAGATTGTTCAGCTTCTGTGGCTGCGATGATCCGGTTTGCCGCTTTCATTACAAAATGCTCACCTTCAATCCGATAATCACCCTCTCGTTCCTCGGAGGTGCGACCAACGCGCTGTTTCATCAATCCTAAGGTATGAAACATTTGAAGCATCGGCACGCCCCAGGCGTCTTTTAATTTTTTCCCAGCCACACCAGAAAGCCAGTAATGCGCATGGACCAGGTCATACTTGATGTGCTTCTTCTCAGCAAAGTCGATGATCTGATGAGCAAATTCATCCGTAAAGTTCTTAAGTTGTTCCTTGGGCAGATTTGTTTCAGGACCAGCAGGGATATGCACAACCCGGTTGAAATACCCAAGGTCATGTGAGACATGTGGAACATGGTCATCCTCTGACCTGGTAAAAACATCCACATGTACCCCCACCCGCCCCAGGAAACGAGTCAACTCCCGGACATAAACGTTCATGCCACCCGTATTTTTGCCCCCCAAAATTGCTAATGGGCAGGTGTGATAGGAAAGCATGGCAATATTCATCACATTTTTCTCCAGTTTCATCTTGTAATGATTCGATCCTTACTGGTATAATCTTTTCCACGCCAACGTAGCTCAGCGGTAGAGCAGACGCTTCGTAAGCGCCAGGTCGAGGGTTCAAATCCCTCCGTTGGCTTTGAACACTAAGAATCTACAGCCCATCAGGCTGTTTTAATTTTAACCTAAAACGTAACTACTCAGCCTGCATTGGAATTGGGGGGTGTGGTTTGGCGGCGGAGCCGCCAAACCACACCCCCCACTCTTCAACAGCAGGATTACCTGAGTAGTAACCCTAAAACTTTAGGGAAATTTATCTTTGATTCGATTGTTCAGTCGAGTTCTTCTCCAATTTTGCTTGGTGAATCCGATTCTTCATTATTGAGAGACATGGCGAGATCAAAGGCATGCAAGCGATAAAGGATGAGAATATTTACGCCCATCAAAACCAGGGCGACCATGATTAGCCAGGCATAACTCAAACCAGTTTCAGATAAGCCAGCGATCAGGCCATTCACCAACACCTCAAGTCCAATCGCAGCAGCTAACCACCAATTATTTTGGCGCTTAAAGACCTGGAAGATCAGGATCGTTACCGTGATATGCATCATCATTGCAGCAATCCGTTCTAGCGAGCCAACCAGGGGCACCCAAAATGGTACTTGCCATAAATCCTGGATCTGGATAATCACAGCGGGGTCTAAAGTTGAAGTTTGTGGATCAATATTAATATTGCTCAACATGGTAATAAAAGTGGTCAACAATGGTAACCCGACCAACAAAAGGCTTTCCATGCCACCGAAGCCAATTCCGATGCTGAAGGCTGTTTCCAGTCTATCCAGATTTCCTTTGAGATACTTCATCCCTGCCCAACGCAAAATTACACCCAATACGCCCCCAAACAATATCCGCAATCCAATTTGAGCTGTGATCAAAGCTTGATCGGAAAGCTCTAGCATCTCGTTTTGGACCAGGTAAGAAAACCCAGACATTACCAGTGTGAGCAACGCCTGCAGCACTAAATAACCGAATGCGCCATAGGTTACAACACGCCAGGGGACCTGAAATTTATTTTTAAGCCATAATCCACCTGCAATAGGTAAGGCAATTGTGATCAGCAGGGCGATTATGATTGAAACACTTAATAAGATCATCGTTAACTCAATTCATTCACTTAATAGGATCATTCTGGCGTCTAAAACCACCGCACCTTGCCCTTCCGGTAATACAAGCAAGGGATTGATCTCAACTTCAGAAATATTTGGATGATCAATCGCTAGCTGGCTCAATCGCCCGATTACATCGATCACTGCGGGGATATCATAAGCTGTCTCACCCCGGTAACCTTGAAGAAGTCGACCAGCTTTGGTGGCATCGATCATATCCCTGGCCTGATCAGGTGTCAGTGGTGCCACACCGAAGCCCACATCCTTGTAAAGCTCCACAGTCACCCCCCCCAACCCGAACATCATTAATGGCCCAAAGGTTGGATCCCGTCGCATCCCCACGATCACCTCAATTCCCCTGGGAGCCATCTTTTCAACCAGAAAACCTTCCATCCTGGCCTCAGGCTGAACCCTCATGATGGATTCCCTCATCTTTTGGACTGCTTCTCTGACAGCTGATCCAGACCCAATATTCAAAGCGATTCCACCCAAATCAGACTTGTGGAGGATTTGTGGCGAGACAATTTTGATCACAACGGGAAAACCGATTTGTTGAGCTTCCGCTACAGCACCATCTTCGTCTACAGCGAACGCTCCTGGGATAAGCTTCAGACCATAATCCGCTAAAATCGGACGGGTTTCCGCTTCTCCAAGCACCTCCAGTTGAGGCTGAGCCAATCGCTCTTTTGCTGCTGATGCATTGATCCCGCTAAAATCAAAGGCCTGTTTGCGATCCTTTGCAAGCCAATCGCGATACTGTGCCATCCCCCCAAGAACCCTGCCAGGGACATCGGGAAAGATGCTCATGGGGATATCGTTCGTGTGAAGCACAGCGCGGGCTTCTTTTATAGATTGCTCACCAACCATGCAGGTTAGCACGGTCTTAACCGAATTTTGAACACTGCCAACAATTGCCCTGGCTATATCGCCTGGGTTAACCAGGGATTGGGGCACGAGCATGGGTAGAAAAACATCAATTTCAGGCTCATCCAGGAGCGCGGTCAGGCAATGGGCAAACTCAGCTGGTTCAGCGCCGCCCAACATATCCACCGGGTTGGCGACCTGAGCACTGGGGTTCAATTTCTCCCCAAGTTGTCGTTGTTTTTCTTCGGAAATGACTGCCAGTTCAAATCCATTGGCAGCCAGCGCATCAGACGCCAATGCGGCAGGGCCGCCAGCATTTGTAAATATCACTGCGCGATTCCCTTTTGGCAGCGGCTGACATGCTAACGCCCAGGACATGTCAAAAAGCGAAGGGATGTCTTTCACTTCTACCACACCAGCCTGTTTGAAAGCTGCCTGGTACGCTGAATAAGACCCAGCTAAAGATCCCGTGTGGGAGGAAACCGCTTTGGCACCTTCATCTGTTTGACCAGCTTTCAAGAGAACGATCGGTTTTTTTAATGAGACTTGGCTGGCAATAGATAAGAATTTTTCACCATGATTGATCGCTTCAATATAAGCAGCAATTACCCTCACCTTTGGATGATCGCCGAAAAAGGCGATCATATCACTCTCGTCGACATCCAGTTCATTGCCCAGGCTGGCAAAATGGGAGAAACCAATCTGTTTATCCGCGATGTAATCAACCACCCCCCCACACACAGCTCCAGATTGAGAGACAAAGCCAATCGCACCCCTTGCAGGGACGCCTTTTATGAAGGTGGTGTTTAGCCCGGTAAAGAGGTCCAATGTTCCGACACAATTCGGGCCGATCAATCGCATCCCATAATTTTTTGCGATCAGGCCGCATGCTTCCTCCAACTCGACACCAATGCCGCCTACCTCACGGAACCCCCCTGAGATGATGATCACGGTTTTGATTCCACGTTCACCACACGACCTGAGCACATCGGGGGTCATAGGTGCTGGCAGTACAATCACTGCCAGGTCAACAGGGTCAGGCACCTCTGCGATATCCCCAAAACTCTTTAATCCTAATATCTGGTCTGCTTTAGGGTTGATTGGATAGATACCGCCTTTATATCCGTAAAGGGTCATGTTTTCAAGGATCCCATAACTGAGTTTTTTCGGGTTTGTCGAGGCGCCAATCACAGCGACACCTTTAGGTGAGAAAAAGGGTGCCAGATCAGATGTCATAAGGGTAAATCCTTTCATATTTCAAACATACTGAGCAATTTGCAATTATACCCGAGATACCACCGGCAATTGCCCTCACTATCGAATATAATACATTCATGCTTTTATCCTCCGAACAACAAGCAGTGCTGGACTACCCAATCGATTCAAAAATATTCCTACACGGTCTAGCGGGGACAGGAAAAACCACTGCTGGGACCTATTGGCTACAAAAATTATTGAAATCAGGGGTTCCTGCTCACCAAATTTTGGTGTTTGTCCCCCAACGCGCCCTGGCAAAACCCTACACCGATTGTCTGCGCGAAATGGATGAGGAAGTCCACAGCTTGATCAACACCGTGACCCTCGGTGGACTTGCACGCCGCATGGTGGAACTTTATTGGCCAATGATCAGCCAAGAAGCGGGATTTGGCTCCCCAAACCACCCACCCTATTTCCTCACAATGGAGACCGCCCAATATTACATGGCCCATCTGGTGCGACCCCTGATCGAACAGGAGCGCTATTTTGAAAGCCTGACGATCAATCGCAACCGTATTTATTCCCAATTACTGGACAACCTCAATAAATCTGCGATTGTTGGATTTCCTTATCAGGAGATTGGGGAACGATTGAAGTCTGCCTGGATTGGTGACATCGAGCAATATCATATCTATGATGATGTTCAGGCCTGTGTGAACCAGTTTCGTGCATTTTGCCTGGAAAACAACCTCCTGGATTTTTCTTTGCAAGTTGAACTCTTCAAGGAGCACCTCTGGCCTTCATTATTATGTCGTGAGTACCTTACACGCAGCTATCATCAATTAATCGTCGATAATGTTGAGGAAGACACACCTGTCACGCATGACATCCTGAGGGAATGGCTCCCTGTGTTCGACTCTGCGTTGGTGATCTTTGACGAGTCAGCCGGTTACCGCTTCTTTTTGGGCGCCGATGTTCAAAGCGCCTTATCCCTGCGAAGAGAATGCCAGGTATTGCTTTCCTTCTCTCAAAACCAGATCAACACAACACCCATCGTTTACCTTAAGTCAGGGATCAAGCACGCTGTCGCACATTTACAGGGTGAAGCAGAAGCATTCCCGGAACCCTCACCCGCTCTCATCCAGGCTGCACTGGTCAAACCCGACATAAATCCCAAATATTTTCCGGCTATGATCAACTGGGTCACCGATCAGATTAAAATTTTGATCGATGAGGGTACCCCACCAGGGGAGATCGTTGTTTTGGCTCCCTTCATGCCGGATGTGCTTCGGTTTTCCCTTGCCAACCGGTTGGACAATTTGAGCATCCCCAACCAGTCCCACCGACCTTCTCGATCCTTGCGGGATGAATCCGCCACACAGACAATGCTCACCCTGGCTGAGATCGCCTTTCCCTTCTGGGCGATGCTTCCAAAACCGGTCAATCTCTCTTATGCTTTGATGGAAGCAATTGAGGGATTAGACCTTGTTCGAGCCCAACTGCTCACAACTTATGTCTATCAAGAACGATCCCAGGATTTTCCTTTATTACCCTTCGAAACCGTCCCTCCAGCGGTCCGTGATCGGGTCACTTATCGCTTCGGTGAACGTTACGACCTTTTACGAAATTGGTTGGCTGAGGTGGGAGGCGAAGAAGCCCATACCCTGGATTTCTTTTTCAACCGACTGTTTGGCGAAGTCCTCAGCCAACCCGGCTTTGGTTTGCACAACGACCTCAACAGCGGCAACATCATCTCCAACTTAATTGAATCGGTCCAAAAATTCCGTTGGGCGATTGGAAACCAGGTGAGATCGGAGGATTTCCCCATTGGTAAGGAATATGTCCAGATGGTCCAGGATGGTGTGATCGCAGCCCAATATGTCCAGACCTGGCAGGATCACTCCGGGGAAGCTGTTTTTCTTTCCCCTGCTTACACCTTTTTGATCAGCAATCGTCCAGTGGATATCCAGTTCTGGCTCGATATCGGCAGTCCGAGCTGGTATCAGCGCCTCGATCAACCCCTCACCCAGCCCTATGTCCTCAGCCGTCATTGGGAACGTGGTCAACTGTGGAACGCTGCGAATGAGCTGGATGCAGCCCACGAGTCCTTACGCCGTCTCTCCATTGGCTTGTTGAACCGCTGTCGAAAAAAGCTCTATCTCGGAATGAGTGAACTGGATGTGCGCGGATATGAAAACCGAGGGTTACTTCTACGCATCTTCCAACACGTCTTACAACGTTCACAGC
>CAZWDG010000008.1:0-15843 GCA_964633075.1 uncultured Candidatus Brevefilum sp. | reverse complement strand
TATTCAGTCAGTTTATCCGACTTCGATCGTCACCTAGCCGCGCTCTACGAAGCGGGCTTTTCCCTCATCTCCCTCAGCGATTGGGTGCAGGGGACAATTCACCTTCCAGAAGGAAAACGTCCGTTGATCATCACGATCGATGATTTATATTATGCAGATCAACTCTCTCTGGATGCGCCAGGACATCCTGCCATTTACTCAGGTGTCGGTCGATTATGGCAGTTCACCCAAGACCATCCAGATTTTAACTTTCATGCGGCATTGTTCTTTAATTTTGGCGATAAATCCTATGCCAATGGCTATGCCAATGGGGCTTTCTCCGTTCAGGATGGCTGGCGCCAGGCACGCGCAGAGGCGATTGCCTGGGGCATTGAGAACGGGGCAATTCCCATGAACCACTTCTACCATCACCCCTTCCTCAACCGGCTCTCACCCTCAGAGATTCAATGGGAATTGGATGAAAATGAAAAAGCCCTGCGAGAAGCCCTGGCACTTATCCATAAAGAACACCTTGCCAAGGGCTTGCCAAACATCCTCGCCCTACCCTACGTCGTTTGGCCGGCAACCGACGCGGGAAAACAGGTCCTGTTTGACTATATCTCTCCTGAAGGTGCTCCCGTAGCTGCCATTGTTGAAGGGGATTTTGCCTACGCAGCCAAGCTATTTCCTTCACCCTTCTCCCCAAAGTTCAATCCCTGGCATGTCCCTCGTATCAATGCCACCCGGGATGCGATTGACATTATCATTGGTATGAGCGATGCCATCCCAACGGCTGAGCGCTGTGATCTGGGCTTTATCAACGCCGAGCCATCCACACAGATTGAGCAGATCCATAACGCCATCCTCAATCGAACGGCGGATGACGGTTGCCCCAATGGGACCTACATTGTGGGCGAATTCGCCTTTCAGGTGGATGGGAATGGGATCATCCAGCTTTCACCGTAAAGATTAATTAACAAAAGGACAGACCCTCATGTTTGTATATCTCAGCAAATTGTTGCCCCTGTTCGTCTATCCCTTAGGATTGGCCTGTATCCTGCTGATCCTGGCCCTTGTCTTAGAAAAACACCGCCGATGGTGTCGCGGGTTGCTGATTGCAGCGCTGGCGCTGTTATGGCTGGCAGGCAATCGCTGGGTCAGTTTTTGCCTGGCGCGATCTCTGGAATGGCAGAATCTGCCCCCAGATCCCATGCCGCAAGCTGAGGTCATTGTCCTGTTGGGCGGCGGTACCGAATCAGCCGATTATCCCCGTCCGATGACTGAAGTTAACGGGGCTGGAGATCGCGTGCTGTATGCCGCAAAACTCTATCAAGAAGGCATCGCGCCCCATATCCTGGTCAGCGGCGGCAACCTGGAATTCAGCGACTCACGCGGGGACACACCTGCAGCAGAGATGAGAGAACTGCTGCTTCTCACCGGTGTGCCGGATGAGGCCATCTGGCAGCAGCCTGAGTCTGAAAACACCTATGAAGATGCCCTGTATTCTCATGAGATCCTGGCGAAAAAAGGCATTACAAAGATCATCCTGGTGACTTCAGCCATCCACATGCCGCGGTCCAGGGCTTTGTTCGAAAAACAAGGTCTGGAAGTTATCCCGGCACCTGTGGACTTCACGATCACAGAACAAAACTGGGAGGCCACATTCAAACCTGACATAGATGAATTCGTAATCCATCTGTTGCCGAATGCTGGCGCCTTAGGATTGACCAGCAATGTGCTCAAGGAATATCTTGGAATGTTGATTTACGGGCTGCGCGGCTGGCTGTGAGCCAACACCTGCGTGAACTAACCTGCTAAATAAGCGATAGAAAGTGTGCCCGGTCCGGTATGCGCCCCGATGACAGGGCTGACAGAGGTGATCACCGTTTCAGCCGGCTTAAACCGTTCAACAGCCTCTGCCATCAACGCCTGGCAGTCCGCTTCGGCTGCGGCGTGAAAGGTGCAAATCCATACCGGCTCACGCCCGGCAATGCCCTTCTCCGTCAATTCAAGCATGCGTTGGAGCGCCTTTTTACGGGATCGGACGGATTCAAGCAGCTCAATTTTTCCATCGCGGATCTCCATGATGGGTTTAATGTTCAACGCCGAGCCCATCAGACGTTTCGCTGTATTGATCCGTCCCCCCTTGTTGAGATATTTGAGTGTGTCTACGGTAAAATAAACGCCGATCTTAGGGTAAACCTCTTCTGCCAGGGTTTTACATTCCGCCAGTGTTGCTCCACTTTTAGCCGCTCGGGCAACTTTCATCACCATAAACCCCAATGCCATGGAAACCAGTTTCGTATCCATAACTTCGATGGGCGCTCCAGGGAAACTGGCTTTGGCCTGCAGGGCTGATTCAACGGTGCCTGAGATCCCACTGGAGATTAACAGCGCCAAAACAGCAAAATTCTGGTCGAGCAAGTCCTTGAAAAGCCGTTCAAATTCACCCACCGTTGTTTGGCTGGTGGTTGGCAGCGTTTCTGATACAGCCAGGCGCTCATAGAATTCTTCCGCCCGGATATCCTCACCATCACGGTAGCTTTTACCCTCCCAATGTAGCGTAAGGGGGACCACATGCAGATCGAGTGCCTCAACTATTTCTTGCGGTAGATAAGCCGTGCTGTCTGTAATAATGGCTACTTTTTTCATAAATACTCCTGTTGAAAAAATGATTAAGCATTTCTATCCCAAGTATACATGAAATTTGTAATCTAATTAGAATTGATAAGGAAATTGTTACTACTCAGGCAATCCTGCTGTTGAAGAGTGGGAGCCCAATTCCCATACAGGCTGAGTAGTTACAGGAAATTTTCGATAGCTTTTGAGAGAATCTACCAACGACGATGAGGTATGATTCTGATAGATGCTTGTCTTGGTCAATTAACGACAACAGATAGACAAAGAATTGGAGGACTTTATGAAGCCAAAAAGCAGACATCTCTTCTGGATCATGGCTTTATTTGCCGGTTTCTGTTTTGATGGGTTGTTTTGGGAAAAATCGGGGGGGATCAACTTTTTCATCTTCACCATCGTGGCACTCCTGGGCGGATTAATCCCCTTATGGATGGAAAAACTTTCTATTCCCTGGTCTTCGTACGCCCTCTTATTACCGATTGGCTTCTTTTCATGGATGATCGCCTTTCGATCAGAACCCTTCACAAGCATCACAAATGGGTTGATCACTTTGGGAACCATGGTCCTCTTATCCATCACGGCACAAAATGGCGCCTGGTTTCAATATACCCTTCAGGATCATATCATCAGTTCGGCGAAATTTCTGTTGAACAGCATCATAGGCGGCATTTTGTTCTTTAAAAAATCCCCATTAACAACCCCCGATAAGCTGCCGGAGGATAAAAATGGCACTCTCAACAATCCATCAGATTTAGACTTACATTCATCTTCTCCAAGTGATCATTGGAAAGCCTTATTGAGGAAAGCTGCGCCTTATTTACGTGGGATCATGCTGACTGTGCCGATTATCATTATCCTGACTTTGCTGTTATCATCGGCAGATCCTGTTTTTAGCAAGCGGATCCAGAATTTGTTTGCCCAATTCAAGCTGGAGAACCTGGGGGAATGGATCTTCCGCATGGTATATATCACAATCATCGCCTATCTCCTGCTTGCCGCTTATTATTTTAGCCTGACAAAAAGCAAAGCTCGCCAGGATCAAGTGGGTGACAAACTAATTCCAAAACCATTCCTGGGATTAATAGAGGCGAGTATCATGCTCGCCAGCATCAACCTGCTTTTCCTCCTGTTTGTCATCCTGCAATTCACCTACTTGTTCGGGGGCAGCGCAAATATCAATCTGGAGGGTTTCACCTACGCAGAATATGCGCGACGAGGTTTTTTTGAACTCTTAGCCGTCGGGGTGATCAGCCTGCTGCTCTTCTATTTTTTGAGCATGCACACAAAACGGGAGACCCGCAAGCGGCGCTGGATCTTTTCGGCGCTGGGTGTATTCCTGGTCAGCCTGGTGGGCGTCATCCTTGCCTCCGCCTACTTCCGCCTTTCCCTCTACGAAGCCGCCTATGGATTCACCCGCTTGCGCACCCTGACGCATGTCTTTATTATTTGGACAGGCCTGCTCCTGGTTGCGATCTCGATTCTTGAGCTTCTTCGAAGGATGGATCGGTTTGCTTTTCTTTTAATCCTCTTGATCTTTGGGTTTGGATTGACCCTGAATCTGATGAATGTCGATCAATTTATTGTGGAAAGAAATGTCACCCGCGCCATGGCACCACCCAAGGAGGATGCAGTCAGCGAACTGGATACCGGTTATTTGCTGACATTATCCTACGATTCGATTCCCCGTCTGGTAGCATATTACACAGACCCACAAATGGAAACTGATTTACGTGGTGAGATCGGCGGCGTCCTCGCCTGCCGGCTGGGTCTTTTGGATCAGCCTTCACATCAACCCTGGACCTCAACCCATTTTTCCCGAACGCGTGCGATTGACCTGCTGATGGAACAAGCAGAATCGCTAAGTCATTTTAATTTCGATTCGGAAAACCTATCCGTTGATGTCAATGGGGAGGTCAAACCTTGTTATGGCGAATACCTAGATTAAGGATAGAGATCCCAATTCCAGACTGGAAAAAATTTAAGAGCTGGATAAAATTCATTCCAGCTAATTTTTCAGCCAGATAGTCATCCGTTGAGGGACAGCAAGGAAACCACCCGGGTCAGGGGAAAAGCGTCGCCATCGCTTCAGGCGCATAGGTCTCAACCATCTCAGAGGAAATCCCGTTCAAACGGCATATTTCAGCATATAAGTTTGCGCTGGGACGGCGGATGCGGGCTTGGGTTTCCAGGTCCAATGCGTAGAGGCCAAAACGCTGCGTCCAACCCCGTTCCCATTCAAAATTATCCACCAGTGTCCAATGAAAATACCCCAAAACCGGGGCGTTGTTGTTCAATATCCGCCACAGGGCATGCAGATGTTCCAGGATGTAACGCGGGCGCAAGACATCTTGCGAATCGTCCACGCCGTTCTCAGTGATGAACATGGGCAATCCAAACTGCCTTCCCCAATCCACTGCGTCGATCATACCGCCGGGAATATTGGCAAGAAAACCCGATTCACTTAATGCGGCATCCTCGGGAAAGAAGCGATGCGCATACATTTCCTTATGCGCAAACAGGTTAAATCGAATGGACTCATTGGTATAATAATTGATCCCCAAAAAATCCTGCGTCCCAACTGCCTCTGAAATCTGGAATTTTTTGATAATCGTATCAAAGGCACCCTCTTTTAGGGTGCGAGGAAACAGGTCGTTAAACAACCTGCGATAAATATTTGCTGTCCAGTTATCCACCGGCAGCCAGGTCGCGGGTTTGAATCCTCGATACTGGGTGGCAATCCCCACGCGGGAGTCTGGTTGAAGCTCATGGATCGCCTCATAAGCGCGAGTATGCGCTCGGATCATATGGTCCATCACTTTCAGGGCAGCCTGGAAATCCTTTTTCCCCGGTGGGAAGAGCCCATCCAGGTAAGCGTTGAAGACAAATACATTCGGCTCATTGATTGTCACCCATAGATCGCAATAGGGCTTCAACGCTTCCACCGATTTGCGGACAAAAGCGACGAAAAGATCGATGATGGCTTCATTTTCCCATCCACCCATATCTGCCACCCATAATGGCTCACTGAAGTGATGCAGCGTGACCATCGGCTTGATCTTGCGCGTCTTTAAGCCAATCAACATCTCTCGATACCGATCCAGGGCATCCTCATCCCAGCGATCCGCAGCGGGTTGGATCCGGCTCCAGGCGATTGAGAGCCGATGGGCATTTTGATTTCCCGCCTGCATACGATCAAAATCCTCCCGCCAACGTCCCCCCCACCAATCGCAGGCTAAACCCGATACGTGACCTTCAGCAATATGCCCTTCTCCCTGCTCCCAGTCATGCCAGGTGTTGTTCTGGTTGCGACCTTCCACCTGGTGGGCAGCAGTTGCTGTTCCCCACAGAAAACCCTCCGGAAAATAATAAATCCCTGCTGGCATCCTAAGCAAACTCCTTAATAGTCCATGATCAAACCAGGTATTTTAAATCACCACTGTCACTACCTCACGCGCTCTATTATATCAGGGCAGCCAACCTGTGCCTGGTAAAAGACACCCATCCGCTATCCAGGACGGCTTGAATTCAGTTCAACCTGTCCGGTGATGCAGTTATATTCTGCCGAGTGGACAAAGCAGGTCGGGACCCGGCGTCTGTCAAAGGGCAACGTCAGGTAATTTGATCCTGACAGATACACATATTGCCCAACTGGCGGATGATAGGCTGCTACAGGTAGGCTCTCCTGTGTGAATATTTTTCCACACCGGTCCATCGTGATCGTCGGTTCCGGTCGTGGCTGCTCAAAGAAGGTCAGGTGGCGTTCAGGGGAAACCCTGGCCAGGATCATCCGTTGATTCGCCGTCCCCAGCTGCATGATATTCAAGATCTCCTCCAGGCAGGTTTTTTGTCCTGAGCGAAAGGGCGAGATCATGGTGCCTGTCTCCAGGCTCACAATCTTCTCAAAGAACTGATTACCAGCAGCAGCGATTTGCATTAATTGCTCGCCAGAATCCGAGCTGCACACCACCCGGAACATCAAATGCGGATAGGTCCCCGGGGAGGTCACGTTTGGGATCACCACCCAGGAAGCCCCGTTCCAATATTTCGCATAATGCCCTTCCTGGGTGTAATTCGCGTCCTCATCCGTTTTGATATAAAGGTTATTTGCAGCATGCACAGCATCGTTACAGCAAGCAGCCCAATAAGCGGTCCCTGCTGTCAGTGAAACCGGTGCCGCAAAGGTGAACCGGATCCAGCTGTAACCCGTCGCTGGCAGATCTGCATTCGCAAACGTGTCAGATGTCCCCAAAAAAGCGTTCGGCGATCCTGCATTATCCGAATAGATCCTGGCAAAAACATTCCCAGTTGGGGCGTTATTTTTCCTCAAACGGAAATAAACATACTCTACATCACAATCTGCCCCAGGGGTGAATTTTTGAGCTGGGTAGCGTGCAGTCGCCAGGGCAAAGTTCAGCGTTCCGGCCCCTGGACCGTAATTTGCATAAAAGCCATCCAAATTTTGATAGGTCAGCCATTTTAAGGTCGAAAACCATCCGGAACAGTGTATTTCAGCGTACATCTCATTTTTGGAGGTTTTTTCATTCAGTTCTGTCCTTGGCCAGGCATGCAGCGCTAAAAATGTGTCCCGCAGCCCCTCAGCGAAGAATTCATCAAGATTGTCTTCATGTAATACGATTTCACGGATTCCATATTCAAGCTGGGAGGCTAAATTTTCTGCATAATCCGTCTCAAGTTGATCAGCAAGCTTGTTGTCCGGCGAAATAAAAGAATAGCTCACCTTCACCTTGTTAAACAGCGCCCCCAGGGCAATCGCGAACCTCACGCCCTCAAAATTGATCTCAATTCGGTCCACATAGCCCCACCAGACCATCACACCGAAGCCGTCGCTGATCTCAACAGGGCATCGCAGCAATCCAGCCGTCTCCAACAGCCGCTCCGACCTTCCCTGCAGGTGCAAGTGGGCTTTGTCAGGACCACCGAAAGCGCTCCAGGAAAGGGTGATAGGGGAAATTCTGAGGCCATGGTTCACTGGTGCGCTGAAATCACGCGCTTGAAAGTTGATCTGGAATGTCACAAAAGCCTCACCCTGGGTCGGTAGTAAAGGCGCAATTCTGATGTCCGCATGATGTCAATGGTGTTCGATGTATTGGCCAAAAAGGTGAAAAGCCGGCTGTATTCGCCTGGGTAAAGCAGCAAAGGCCCACCCTGGACACAATGGGCGATGGTTTCTGTTTGTCCCGCAGCATAACGCACGTTTGAAAGTCCTCGATAGTTATCATAGATTAACCGGTCATCCTCATCCATGTAGAAAAATCCCAGCAAGGTTGCTGCATAGTCCAGGGGGAACAGACAAATCTGATCCACCGCCAGCGTCGCCGCTGCACCATCCTCCTTGAGACCATATAAGTAAAGGTCGATTGAATGGGGATCATTTTCTCTCAATATTTGTTTGGGGGGCATTTGGACCGGGGGGAATAACACATAATCATAATCCGGATCCGCATAGACAAACTCGCATGTTTGGAGTGTATAGGATCCAATTTTTAATATTATTTTCAAATAAAGGTCCGTGTAAGCGTGCGAGCTGAAGAGGTGTAAAAATGGGCGAAAGTTCCTGCCGTCCAGGTCACGTACTTCGGTCAGATCCAGGGGGATGGCATACAACGCTGTCCATGTGGCTGCCGTCCAGGTTTTGGAGCGGTAATAACTCTGGATTGCGTTCACATTCATCGATTGGGTCCCCCCGGTCATATCCGGTGCATTGTAAAAAAAGATGTTCTCATCGTCCACAGAGGGGTGATGGTAGATCCCAAAATACAGGTCCTTGATCATCCCCGTTCCGTAATCGTTCAAAAGTTCGATCCTTATTGGTCCGGGCAGGTCTCCGCCAGCGTTCACCGCTTTGATCAAGGCTGTACTCCCATGCGGCGCGTCCACATCCGTGTGATTAAACAGCGTGAACCCGCCGGTAAGATCCTCCCCGGACCGCCCTGTCAGAGGCAATTCTTCCTGATCCCCATCAAACCAGTTCGGCCGGTTATAGTGCAACTCGATCAGATACGATCCTCTTTGATGCGTGATGTACCCATCCGGGTTCCCCGCCAGGTTAAGGTCTGAGATCTGAGCATAATAATAATCCCCACCGGCTGCGGGTTGAAACCGAAACAGCTGCGGCTCCGCGTATTCCCCCATCTCATATGCCTGCGCTCGCAGTGCAATGGTCTCCAGAGTCCCGATCGCCGCCGAGATCTGGGCTGGGGTCCCACTCAGTTTAATCTGCAGATATTCCCTGACCGTAGGATCAGGATTGAATGAAAAAAAAGCTGCACTTTTCTTGAAAGGTGGGGCAATCGATTGCCCTTCGATCACCGTCCATCCCGAAGAATCCCCGATTGCGATCTGGTTCATAGGAATGTATTCCCTTCTTCCCACTCCCATTGGGAGTAAGGTGCATCATCCGCCTCCTGGAATCGCCTGATCCGTACTTGCCTGACCATGGCCATAAACTCGTGCATGAACGCTGTTGCCCAACTGGCCAAGGCTTCTGGACGCTCCTGCTCAGGTGTAGCCTCCTCATAGATCCCAATCAATCTAAATCGTAAGCAATAGGCGACGCCCCCCACAATGAGTACGTTCAGATCCGCATCCTCAAACGTCGTTTCTGTTTCAAGGTCCAGCCCATCCAGTTTTAACACTTCGCCATAGGCCGCCGACAAATCCATCAGCGCCGCCCTGATTGCCTCATCGATTGTTGTTGTGGCGTAGATCAGGTTCGTGCTGTCCTGCAGCCTGGTTTCAATCTGATCCCTGACTGTCGTCAGTGAGATGGCCATGTTCACCGCCTCCTATTTTATTTTTCAGATGGTTTATTTTTCCCTGAAGGCTTGCTGCCACGCTCAGTTTTTCTGGCTTCCTTAGCTGTATTGTCATCCTCAGCCATGCTGTTTTCCTCAGCATGACTGCCATCCTCAGCCACGCCGGGGTATCCCCTGAGGGTTTTCGCAACCTTCTGGGGCAATTTTTTTGTCTTCTGGGTCATATCCTTCGAAGTTTCCATTTTTTCTCCGCTACGAAGTGCCCTGGAAGGGCTACGAAGTGTCCTGGAAGGGCTACGAAGTGTACTGGAAGGACCCTGATCGCTTTCTACCAGGTTCTCCCATTTCTCCCGTCCAAATCGGAACTTCTGCCCGGTCGGTCCGATCACGATCAATGTCCCATCCTCTTTGATTGCATAGGAAAGCGGCTCACCTCCCACCAGTGCCGCCACAATCTTGCCATAATCCATTGGTGCTGCCATAGTCCTCCATGATATACGAAAAGGTGAAAAGCGGGGCTGGCAAGACCTGGCATCTCGCCAGCCCTGAGACAATCAGATTTTCTTGAAGATCTGCGTCCGGCTCAGGCCATCTTCGATCCCTGTGCCCAGGATGTAGGCGATCAATACATACACCACCTTCGTCAGTTCTTCTTCCGCCAGGGGGAAGTCAGGGAAGAAGGCTTTCACGATCACCAGCGCCAATCCAACAACAGCAGCCCAGAATTTCCTTGATCCCAATAACAATTTTAATTTGGTCATTTTAGTTTCCTTTGGAAATAGGTATTAGGTATTTGGTATTAGGTTAGATCCTCAACGTGTAATTTACTTGTGCGCCAAACAATGTGAACACAGTGCTGGCCCCAGCATTCGCTCCCAGCCTCAATATATAAGCTGTGTTCTTTTCGATGAAAATTGGCGTGGTGATCGTCACGGTCATCTTATGATCTCCAGTCGCTTTTCTTTCAGCATCACTGTCGTGGGCTGCATCGCAGGAAGAGGCAATCGCCGCTCCAGCCACAGCCACACCAGTGGCCGAGAGGGTCTGTTGTGTCACCACCACATCATCAAACGAATCCAGCGCAGATGTTGCAACTTTGTACCATACATCCACACTTTTGATTTTCGCACCTTGCAATTGGACCTCAGAGCCTGGTAGCTGCAAAGGGATGAATAGATTAAAGGACGTGTCCGCTGCTGTGCGCACGTCCGAAATGAGGTTCGTGGCCAGTGTTGGCGTCCAGGTCCCTGCGCTTTTTGCAATCACTGAGGGCGCTACAAATTGGCATATATCTTCTAGATGTACATATCCCATGGGAGAATCCTTTCAATATTAGTGACTAGGTAATCGGTATTTGGTAATAGGTTAAAGACTTTATGCGACATTTGATTTATGCAGCGGGCGGAAGTCATTCACCCATACGGCCAGGAAGTGTCGTACCTTCAGCCGGTGTTCATCGTTCATAAACACCGCCGGGCTCAGTTCATCCCCTGCCACATAAATTTCCGGCATGATCCCGAACCGTTCACCTACATAAATTGCAGGGGCAATCACCGGATCGCATACCGCTGCCCAATCGGTGGCATCCGTCCATTCTGGGACGGTCACAGGGACCGCGGATCCCTTCAGTACATTGTCATAGGTATAGGTCGCTTCCCGTACGAACTCGCCCTTCAGCATTTGCCAGGCCGTGTTCTGCAATGCCCTGGGTACCAGACAGAACTTAGGATTGAGGGCCATTTTTGGCCCCGTGCCATAATAGCCTGCAGCATGCTTGATCAACATCGGCTGGTTATAGACTGCTGTGCACACGGTCTCCCAGGCAGCAATCGCCAAGGCCGTTGTCAGCAGGTTGGCATGGCCAGCGCCGCCAGCGTCATTCACTGCTGTTGCATTGAACAGGGCGCCGCCATCCGCCATGGTCGGACCAATCCCAGCATTGTCGGTAAAGATGGCCGCCACCAGGCTCGAGATCCTCCGCAGTCCTGCCGATCCTAGCTCCCGTGCATAGGCTTTCAACTTTCTAGTCTCATCTCGATCGATCAGTTCAAGCGTTAGCGGAATATAACCGCCATATTTCACAAAATCGGCTGTTTCTGGGCTGTCACCGATCACGAGTTCAGTATATTCCGCACCTTCGGCTACCACTGGTAAGGTGCCCACCGTCCCCACCAGCGTGCCGGTGATCTGGTTCAAATTTGTAAAATGCTCCTGGGTGGAGATGTCCATCCACCAATCATAGCCCGCTCGTCCCAGCATTTCCCAGGTGTTCACCACGATTTTATTCAGGGCATTCTTCACCAGGCCGGTGAAATCCGCCGTGGTCGCCAGGTGGATCCGCTCCGGGTAATAGCCACCATGGAGATCATGGTCACCCGTCAGGGTCAGGTAGAGTTCACGCACGCCTGAAAGCCTGGGTACCTTCAGTCCCTTGGCGCTTTCTTCCCTGGGGGCCTCAAATAAATCATCCACAGCCGCTTGCAGCTTGTCCGTTTCGTTAAACATGCCCGAGATCCTTCCTGGTCCGCTCACGTACTGCGCTTCGGACAATTCGCTCAGCATTTTTCGGCTGTCCTCGATCGCCTTCTGCAATTCTCCGGCCTCGAAGATCTGGCTGTCGAATTGTGCCCTGATCCGATCCTGGATCGGTTTCGGCAGCTTTGAGGCATTCAGGCCGCTTTCCAACAGATAGCCGCACATTTGCAATCGTGTCTTCTTCGCTTCTTCCAGGGCTTGCGCCAATTTGCTCTGGCGCTCTTGCTCACCCAGCATTAGCCGCATCGCCTCCTGGTCCGCTTGCAGCTTTTCCAATACTGGCTCCTCCTTTGGGGGAATTCCCTTCTTCACTTCTTTCTCATTCTCATTTTCCATTAGATTTTTTCCTTTACTTTGCTCTTGTGCCCTGAGGAATGCTCCGCCTCGGGCAGGATCATAAACCAGGTCCAAAGAGATCACCTTCAAGATCTTCTTCACCTTGCGCTTGTTGGCGCTAAACACGATATCTGCTGAAAAGCCTACCTTCGGTGGGGGCGATACCGTCAAAATATACTTCGCAAAATCATTAATGATGTCGCCGCCTGGTCCAAAGGTCGTCAGTGCAGCCCTAATCCCCTGCGCTTCCTCATCCCAAACCGGATCTGAAATATTTCCTGCAAAATCTCGGATCGATCTGGCGCTAAGCGCATGGTCAATAAACACCGGTGCCCCAAACCATAAGGGCACTGATTCTTGCAGCACTTCCGCCGTAAATTCCCAGCCGTTTCCCTTGCCTGCCGTAATGCATAAGATGTCAAATTTTCCCTGGCCAGAAATCTCTGCGCTGGCTGCAAATTTTTCCTCATATTCTGTGACAAATTCAGCAACCACTTCGCTCATCTTTCCATCCTTATTTTCTCCTTCAAAGCTTAGCTTCATATCAGTACGCTTTGTTTTGGTGCGCCTGTTTCCACGTGCACTGCATCCTTGCCAACAGTCTTTACGGTATCCTTGCTGGCCGGCTGTATTGGCTTAGAAACTTCTCTTTTATCCACACCCGATCCACCAGCCATTACCTCATCAATATTCATCCCCTCACCAGCAAATCTGTACACGATCCGCATCAGCTCCCGATCGCTGATCAGGCCCATATCCTTCATTCGTTCGGCCACATTCATCATATTCACGCTGGCGATCGAATGAGATACATTATCCCTGGCGCTGATATCTGCGCCGGTAACCTCAATTTTTCCCTCCGGGTCCACACTGTAATCTACCATGGCTCGCCTGTTCACCGCCACCTGCAACAAATCCTCCAACAGCCATCCAAAATACTGCTGCCTCTGTTCAAACCGGCGAAAAGTTGGTCCGCCTGCGCTTTCTGCTGTGCTTCGATTCGATCCTTCCGGTTCTGCCAGGAAATGCAGTGGAATTCCAACCCCAGCAGCGATTGTTTTCTTAATCGCCAGGCCATCATTCATCGCATCCAATGCTTCCAGTTTGGGTGAAACGATGGTCCAGGTTTCGCTTTCATCACATACCAGGATCGATCCTGGGTTGGGTGGGTTCGTTGCCAATTGCGTTTGCCTTGCTTTCCTTGCTGCTTCACTCGCAAAAGATCCAGTCACCACATACACAAACGCATTCCGAAACCGGTTTAGCCTCACCCGATCCTCCAACCAGGCTGAATAGCGCCTTAGCCAGGGCAGCAGTGGCGCCAGATCCGGCTCTCCCCACTGGGCGCCGGCTGGTCGATTGATCGCATAATGGACCATCGCTGGTTCAAACTGGCCGTTCTCATCCTGCTCATCATTAATCGCGTTATAGGCAGGGTAAATAAATCGCTCCAAATTCTCGTTTGCCTTGGTCTCAAAATAGACCGGCTGTTCGATATCGTTGGCTGAGTGTTCGATCAGATCAATATCTGTCGCAGGGATCGCCCTGACATAGCTCATCCCTGTTGGATCCGTGCTGATCAATAAAAATAAATTGCCGGTTCTGGTCAGCTCGTCACATAATTCGATCACCCTGGAGGACATTCGGTTTAATCGATGGCTCCAAAATTGATCTATAAATTTTTTTGTTTTTTCGTGTTGACATTTTATGTCGAAGCCAGGACCGATGACATATTGGCTGGTCAACTCTACGACCCTTCTGGCCAGCGGGCTTTCCCGCCAGGCATCCAAACATTGCGCCAAAACATCTGCCCTGTCATATTCCAGCCGGTCTCGCTCGCTTTCGTCATATCTGCGTGTTCCCACGAAGAAAGTATTCTCATCTTCGGTCAGCGTGAGCCGCTCCCTTACCAATTCATCCATTTTTTTCGTAAAAATCTTCCCTATAAACCGAGTAAAACGATTGGCCATCAGCTTAATCCTTTGCTTATTTGATCAAACAAGGTCTCCTGACCTTGTCTGTCAAGCTGAAACAGTGTCTTTTGCTGTCTGCACAGTTGATCCTTCAGCCAACATCATGTAAGGCTCAGCCATCAATCTTGGGCACGCTTGCCCATCCACCGGGCAGATCAACGGTTCTAAATACTGCTGACCCACAAACCGGTAAACATCCTGCTTGGTCCCATTCCACCGGTTGTAGTCCATATAATGCATCGCCTTCGCCCCGATCGATGCGCCCCGTGCCGCCGTCTGATGCACCGACCAATGACTGACACCCTTTGGCAGCACAGGCGGCGATTCATATTCCGGCGTGTAAAGCGGATAAGGCCATGGCCAGCGATACTGCGCCAGCCACCAGAAAACCGGCGGCAGGTCGCTCACTCTCAAATATTGGTCCACCCAGCCCGCCCTGGAATAGATCATCGGCGTTCTGCCTGTGCGCTTGGTCATGATCTGCACGGCCTCCCTCGTGCATTGTGTGATCCTGCTCACGCTCTGGTTGTGGTGCAGTTCCAAATCCAAGACCAGCGGCACCTTCTCAAAATCAATCCCGCCCAGGATCCGGAAGAAATGATCCATTTGCGCCCCTGCTGATTCCCCCGGGTAAAGCACGTGATACGCCAGCCTGATCCGCCCGATCCGTGTCACCTCCGAAAAATAATAAGCAAACCACGGATCCTGGTACCCCCAGCTGATCCCCGCCCGCATCGCCACAAAGACCACCTCGGGCTGGTGTGCGGCGATCACATCAAAATCAGGCTTCTGTTTCCCGTCGGGACTGGTGTTGTATTTACTGAGGTCGATGCCGAAGGCAAGGGATGAATTGGTCATTAGTTTTTCTCCAGGTGAATGGTCAACAAGGTATTTGGTATGAGGTAATTGGGTTTTAGAAGAAACCCGAGATGATTGCCACCGCTTCGACTATAAATCTTGCGCCTCCGATCATTGTTATGTTTCATATTTTCTGATTCCTACCTCCTATTACCTGTTTCCTATTACCTGCTTCCTCGTTCCAAATACCTGATTCAAAAGCCTTTCATGTCGTCGAGGGGGTCGCTGGCGCTGACAACAACGGCTGGCCCGCTCACGGACCAGTTCAGCTGATCACAGACCGATAACAGCGCGGCACTGATCATCAAATCATCGTGGATCAGTTCCCCTGTGGCCAAATTCCGCCTCCCTTCTGGGACGGACCATCTCATTTTCTTATCAGGTCCGGGTAAGATCTCATACTGCGCCGCGATCAACTGCTCGAAGAATAATGCATGCAGCCTGGCCATTTGGCCGCGATCTTTCTCACGCGGGGCGTAATCCTTTATTCGGCCCGTGTCCACCAAGCCCAGAAAAGCCCAGCCCAGATCGGACTTCGTCCGACTGTTGAATTGAAACGGGATCACCTTATTTCCCAGTGATCGCGCCAAAAACGCCGTCAGCCCTGCGCCGACACCCGTGGCATCGCACACCAGGTGCCGCACCTTCCAGGTCGATGCCAGCGATAAAACCTGGATGTAAAGATCCGTATGCTTGACACCCACCCACATTTGTCGGTAAACAATCTCATAAGTTGGTAACAAAATCCC
>CAZWDG010000007.1:0-15893 GCA_964633075.1 uncultured Candidatus Brevefilum sp. | reverse complement strand
TAATAATAATGATATTTTTTATTAATTCATAACCCAAAACCTTGTCAACAAAAGATTTCAAATAATCCATCCAATTTTCAACGATCTCGCGGTTAACATCTTGACTCATACTTCTTTTCAATCTTCATCATTGGATATCTCAAAGTCCTCCTCAACGGTTAATCCTGTTTTTAACGTGAGTTTCGTTACACTGGTGTGGCTTGAGGATCCGCCGGCTTATATTGTCAATAAGCTTTGCAGTTTCTTGCGGGATTCTTCCTGAACAGTTTCATGCAAGCTGTTCCCGTGGGAATCCATCGTCACAACAACTGGAAAATCCTCAACCGCGATCACCCAAATGGCCTCAGGAACGCCAAATTCCAGTTTATACACGCCCAGCACGCTTTTGACCGATTCAGCAATCAATGAAGCGGCACCACCGATGGCGTGAAAGTATACAGCGGGGATAGCCTGGCACGCAGCCAAAGTCTTCAGACCCATGCCACCCTTGCCAATCACACCTTTTAGGTGGAAGTGGTGCATGACATCCGATTGGTAAACCTCTTCGCGGATGCTGGTGGTAGGTCCGGCTGCCACGAAGCGGTAGTTTTTATCCTCTAAGCCACTGACGACAGGGCCGCAGTGGTAAATCACACCGTCGTATAAAATCTTCTTGAGTTCAGTGTGGATTGCCTGATCTGATGCGGATAGAGGGTCTGTTTTGGCGATAAAGGTATCCTTGAACCATTTATGGACGGTATCACGCCCGGTGATCATGACCCCACTTAATAAGACGGAATCACCAATCGTTAGACTGTGGATGTCCTCATCGGAAATGGGAATTGAGATTTTTTTTAGTTGAGTCGGTTTCATTCGTAGGTAACCTCGTTGCCTTCAATGATCATTTTGCGATGACGGTATGCCCAGCACATGTAGGATATGGTCACAAAATAAGATGCAGGCAGCCTGTGAGTCGCCCTGATTTTTGTCCCCAGGACGGTTGTTTTTCCGCCAAATCCCATCGGACCAATCCCTAATTGATTGGCTTCCGCTGTAAGTTGCTCCTCCAATGCCTGCAGTTCAGGGTCTGGATTGACACCGTCCAATCTTTCCAGTAAGGCTTCTTTGGATACCAGGTAACCGCTGGCGCGATCACCCCCAATCGATACACCCAAGAAACCAGGTGAACATCCCTGACCTTGCGCTTGATAGACCGCATCCAGGACAACCTTGCGCACACCTGCTAAATCGCGCCCGGCATTCAATGCGGTGTCTGGGAGTGAATATTGTCTCCCGACATTCTCGCATCTACCGCCTTTTAACATGAGATCCATTGTTAATCCTTCACCATCCATTTCCTGAAAGTGGATGGTGGGGAAATGATCATCCCCAAGGTTGTTACCAGTATTCTTCCCATGTAGTCCATCCACAGCGTTGGGTCGGAGATAGGATCGTTTGGTTGCCTCAGCTATAGCAGACCGAATCTGTGTTTTTAACGACCCAGGATCCCAGCCCTTGCCGTAAGAGACGAAAAAGAGGGGTGTACCTGTATCCTGACAGATGGGTGTCATATTCCGTCGGCTCAGCGCCACATTGTCCAAAATGGATTTTAAGGCAGCCTGAGCGGCAGAACCCTGTTCCTCGTTCTCCATTGCGCACTCTAAAGTGTCTTGAATTTCACGAGGGAGATCCGTGGAAGTGATCCGAATAAGCTCAACAATGTCATTTGTTATATCTTGCACCCTAGCACCCTTCCACTAAACGATTCCAAGGATTCGTTTTTCAAGTTGTTTGACGTAATCATCCAAATCTAACTGCAGACGGGCTACGCCAGATTCCATGGCTGCTTTTGCCACAGCGGGGGCTTCCCAGAGACAGACGCGCTTATCAATCGGTTTTGGAACAACATAATCGCGCCCAAATTCAAGATGATCCAATTGGTAAGCATCCAGCATGTCCTGAGTGACCTCTTCCTTGGCGAGATTTGCCAGAGCATAAGACGCTGCTAATTTCATTTGGTCATTGATGGTGCTGGCACGAACGTCCAAAGCGCCGCGAAAGATGAATGGGAAGCCCAGGACATTGTTGATCTGATTGGGGAAGTCAGAACGTCCAGTGCCAATGATTGCGTCTGGTCGGGCTTCTTTGGCCAATTCGTATTTAATTTCTGGATCTGGGTTTGCCATCGGGAAAATGATTGGATCCGCTGCCATTCGCTTGACCATTTCCTGTGAGACGATATCTGCTGCAGATAAACCGATAAAGATATCCGCGCCTTCCAAAACCTCTGCCAGGCTTGCGGGATGATCGCCATTGGCGAAGGATTTCTTTTCAGGGGACATGTTTTCCTCACGCCCAACGTAGATCAATCCTTTGCTATCGGTCAACCATAAGTTTTCTTTTGGAAAGCCGAGCATCAGTAATTGATTGGCACAGGAGATTCCTGACGCGCCGGCACCAGAAAAGACAACCTTTGTGTCTTTTGGGGTTTTACCACCGATTTCCATGGCATTGAGGATGGCTGCGCCTAAGATAATGGCGGTGCCATGCTGGTCATCATGAAAAACAGGGATATCCAATAATTCCCTTAAGCGTCGTTCAATATAAAAACATTCTGGCGCTTTGATATCTTCCAGGTTGATGCCCCCAAAGGTGGGTGCGATCAATTGAGTGACTTTAATCACTTCATCCGGATCCTCAGAATCGACCTCGATATCAAAGACATCAATGTCTGCGAAGGCTTTGAAAAGAACTCCTTTGCCTTCCATCACAGGCTTCGAAGCGAGTGCGCCTCGGTTACCCAAACCAAGGATGGCGGTGCCGTTTGAAACCACTGCCACAAGGTTTCCCCTGTCGGTGTATTGATAGGCAAGATCGGGGTCTTTTTCGATTTCTAATACCGGATAAGCTACACCAGGGGTATAGGCCAGACCAAGATCATATTGATTTTTAAGCGGTTTGGTTGGGACCACTGCAATTTTCCCTGGCACGCCATTGGCATGATGATATTCGAGGGCGGCCTCTTTGGTAATGCTTGTCATAATAATTCGTCTCCTTATTTTTTAGATTTTCATTTTCTCAACCCAAGGATGTGAGAGATGTTCTTGGATGTTTGTTTCAATGAAGAAGCAAATTCTGAAATTTTTTCGTCAGGGATACGGCTGGATGGTCCCGGAATGCTGATTGCGGCGATCACATCCCCCCTTTGATCAAAAATGGGCGTTGAGATCGCTTTGATGCCAATTTCCATCTCTTCATCGTCTACAGCAAATCCTGTATTTTTAATGACTTGAAGGTTTTTCTTTAATATGGCAGGATCTGTGACAGTGTTCTTTGTCAACTGGCGCAAAGGATGCCTCAAAAATTCTGTTAATTCATTCTGCGCCAAAAAGGCTAGAAAGACCTTACCACTTGCCGTGCAGTGGGCTGGCAGGCGCATTCCAGGCGAAGCAGCGATCGTCAGTGCGTGGTTGCTTTGAAGCACTTCTAAGTATAGAATTTCCCTGCCATCGAACACGCTTAAGTCAACGGCTTCATTGTACTTCTCGACGAGCTCTTCCATGTAAGGACGGGCAACATCCTGTAAACCCAACCGATGAAGAACGCTGCAACCCAAACTTGCAAGTCGTGTTCCAAGGCGGTATTTTTGCCCATCGTTGGTTTTTTCAAGATAGTTGTAATTGAGCAGTGTGGTCATGATCCGATGGGTGGTTGCCTTGTGCAAACCGACTTCTTGGGCGATCTCAGAAAGCCCCCAAGTGGGATTTTCATCATCAAAGCAATCCAGGATTTGGATGGCGCGTTCAATGGATCTAACATTATATTCTTTTGGGTCTTTCATGATTCCCTTCCGCTTCTTTTTTTGCAGGTCCACCACGCTGATCTAAAAGGCGATCAAGCTGGGGTGTTGCTTATGCTGAAAATATTAAGAGTTTATTAAATCCTCGAGTTCTTCTTCGCTTACCTCGATAATGGCGTCAAACGGGCAATTCATGAAGCATGTGCCGCATTCAATGCACACTTCTTGATCGATCACCATTTTTTCTTCTGTCTCAAAGATGGCATTGACTTCGCAGCCGGCCTCACACACACCGCACAATTCACATTGATCAGTAATAAAGTAGGGCATTCAGTTATTTCCTTTAGCTCGTATACAGCTTTCGAGGATCTAATTCTTCTCGAATGAGCTGGATTTGTTCTTTGGTTGGCGGTTCCGTGAAAAGGACCTGGGCAGGCATTTCGGGCATAAAACTCATGTTATTCAAGACATCCTCGAGGGTATTTCCAGGATGGATGGTCATCAGTTGCATGCGTTTGGTCTCCGGGTGAAAGCCAAAAACAGCCTTGTCTGTGATCACACGACGCGGTCCGCCGATCAAGCCGGCTTTGGCTCTTGACTCACCGCCGGTGAGGTAACCAGGGCTGGTAATAAAGGCGATTTTATCTTTTAACTTTCGGGCTTCATGTCGGATAATGATAATGGTGTCATGTGCACTTGAGGCGATATCATTGGCGCCGCCAGAACCCACCATGTGACGGAAGGATCCATGAGGGTCTCCTACCAGGGTGGTGTTTAAATTGCCGTATTGGTCCACTTCAAGCCCACCCAAGAAACCGACGTTCACAAGCCCTCGATGCAGGACACCGCCCAATATATCGGCGAAACTGCTGAACACTTTAGCACGGTACCAATAACGAGGATCTGCAATCCCAACGCCATCTTCAATCGGTTCGGGGTCAATGACACCCAATTCAAATACAATGGTCATCTCTGGGGCATGGGTCATTTTTGCTAAAAATGAGGCGATCACAGGCAGCCCAATGCCTACTGCTACGACTTGTTTGTCTTTTAATTCTCTTGCACCGGCAACAGCCATTAATTCTGATGCTGTAAAATCTGAATTCACTGGTTCCTCCAATTCAATAACCTTTGATCTTATCAGCTTTGATTTGATCTAATCGATCTTTTCCGCCAATCATTTCAAGATATCCTGCATGCGATCCTGCTTCAAAGACATATTTTTGTACGTATTTTTCGAAACCTTCCTTGGTCAAAGCTGCTTTGGCATATAATTTAAAGTGATCTGCATCATAATCGTATTCGCCAAATACAGCAGTGGGATGGGCGGAGAAGGGGAGTTCGACAACATGGGAGACATACAACCCTGGAATAACGATTTGCTCAGCCTTTTGGCGAATCTCTTCAGTTGACACTAATTTTTCAGTGATCAGGATGGTTCGTGTGCTGGCTTTGACTTGTTCAGTGTTATCCCAGCGCGGACCTTTGAGCCAGGCGTTGCCTTCAGGGTCTGCCGCCTGAACCTGCACTACAGCGACATCAGGCTGCAGGGGCTTCAGCACAAGCCAGGTATTCCCTGTGAAGGGATCGTTCATGGTGGCGATGTCTTTGCTCGCAGCATCTTGAAGTTTTTTATATAAATCCGATCCATAAATAGAGCGAATGGGGATAAAGGGTATCCCTAAAGCGCCGGCTAAGTAGCGGAAGGTGACTGAGAGGCTGCTAAATTCGTCAGCCGTAATGCTGCCCTCTTCAATCGCTTCGTTGACGCGGGCTAACCTTCCAAAGCGATCCAGCGAGCCACCGCCATAAATCACGTGTTTGGCCATTTTTGCGCCGACCAAAAGATCGGTATCCATCGCGCCTACACATTGCGATATAGTCAGGTCATGGATGTTTTGGCGGATGATTTCAGCCGCAAAGGCAATGTTACAGCGTGTGATAGCAAACCCAGAAAGGGAAACATGCGCACCACTCGGGATGGATTTAACAGCATCTGTTAAGGAACAGGTTTTATCCATTTTATAATTGCCTCTCATATCTTTCGAAGATGACGATTAATGCCTCGCAGTGGTCATCATTAACCTTAATATCTGCGATTTCAGCGTCCAAATCTAATTTCTTATCGATGGCTAAAACACAGATGTTGGCTGGCAGGCAGTAGCAAGGGGGGAGATCGAGTTTGGCAAATCGCTCAGCAACATCCCGGTGAATACAGGACTTGAATTTTATTCTGAGCAGTTTTTCGTCGAGTTGGATATCGCCATCCTCAATGACACCTTCTTCTTTTAAAATGCTTGTAATGGTGCCAATGATGCTCTCAAGTGTAGCTCCCTCAAGCCTGGGAAGGATTTTTTCGTTGAAGAGTTCCCTCCCAACTGTTGTCAATCGGAATAAGGCACCTTTGCCGCGTTCATCCCAAAAGGCTTTTTGGTTTTCGTAAAGCAGCATATTCATGTAGTCGCTTGAAATTGTTGATTTACTCATTTTCTCCTCCGTAATAGGGCTGTCCCCAAGACTCATTAAAAACGAGTTCTCGAATGGGCAACCTTGGTCTTGGTCGGTGTTCTCTGACTGGATGTCCAATGGATATAATGCTGACAACTTTGATATTTTCAGGAATGTCAAGAAGTGCCTTGATCCGTTCCTCATCGCGGATATCGATGCAGGGCGCGATAATCCAACATGCGCCTAACCCCAGCGCGGTTACCATCAAGAGCAAATTTTCAATAGCTGCCGATGTATCGTAGGGAAGGTCCCAAACGTCCTTTCTCCCGCAGACAATGATGTTGACCGGGGCAGTTGCGCCGAATTCTGAAACCACCCCAGAGGTCAGCTTTTGAAAAGCTTTTTGCTTCTTTTCCTCATCCTGTAAATTGGCAAATCGTTGTTGCATTTTGTTGGTGACGAATTCTGCCGTGAAGCGCCGCCTGCTACCCCCGCCAGAGATTTTTCCAAGCGCATCACGAGTCTCGGGATCTTTAACAACGATGAACCGCCACGGTTGGGCATTTTCTCCAGAGGGAGCCTGCCGGGCAGCCTCCAGGATCAAGTCGAGATCTTCGTCAGATACCGGCTCATCCGTGTAATTGCGGATGCTTCGACGGTCTTGGATGACCTTCATGGTTGCGTCAATAAGGTTTTGGCTTCCATTCATGGGAAATCTCCTTTTCAATATACTATTTTTTCCTAATTTGCTTGTTTGGTGGTTGTGAACTTTCGATATTGCATCTCAAAAGCCTGAATTTATTCGTTCATGATCGTATTATCTGATAAAACCTAGTATCATTATATAATATAAGCCTATTATTCCATAAAGGGAATTTCTTGTCAATGATTTTTTACGCAAGTTTGATCAATTGTGGGGCTATTTCATGTCGGGTGTGTTGAGGGAACAAGTTGCTCTTTGATTAACTTTGGATAATTGTAGAGATCTGAATTACGGTGTGCCAGGATGACCAACCCACTACAGGGCGTTTTTATCAGGGGCTTAAGGTGGGTAACGACCTTCCCTACCCCAGTTTTGTGAAGGAGAAGTGTACCTTTCCCCATGTTGAATGCGGGAAGGCACCATCATCAAGAATATTACCTTTACTCAGTGATTCCTTGACGAATCTCACGCCAACTTATATTGACAATGGAAAAAATCCATGATAAGATTGCAATAATGATACAAGGTTTCATAGAATGAGACCAAGATTCCCGAAGATAAATTATCTTTTTAAAAAATGACTTGTTAATATGGATTAATTTTTGAACGGTTTTGAAAGAGGTGAAAATGTCAGAAGTACCATTTGTGAGAGCAGCGGATGTAAAAGGTGAGTTTCGAGATCCCCCCAGGACCTCCAAACTCCTCCTCGCGCCGAAATTTGGTGGCGTTGAGAATGTTTCAATGGGGATGAATATCACTGAAGTGGGAAGTATGATCCCCGATCATAAACATGACGAATCAGAAGAAGTTCTCTTTCTGATTAGTGGCAAGGCTAAGATCGTGATTGAAGGCGTAGGCGAATGGGAAATTGGCCCCGAAACCGCCTTTTATTCTCCCAGAGGGATCACACATCGTGTTGAAAATATTGGTGACGAACCTCTACGCATCGTCTGGGTCTACAGTCCCCCTTTACCAAGCCATTTATAAATTAATCATCAATCCAATCTATTAAAAATTTTAGGAGATAACTCAATGTTTGAAGAAACCCGAGCTTATTTAAAGAAGCTAAACTTACCTGAAGGCGATCTTTTTGATATGCCGACCTCGACACTGCGGTTCCCTGACGGCGCTGCTTTTCGAATTGAAGTCCCCACCGTCAACACAGCTGAATCCGTGGAAGCGCTTTTGGATACAGCCACGAAGAATGGCATCACGATCAATCGTGTGACAGAAACATACGGCATGTTCCGCCACACAAGACAGGAAATCAAGGAATACTGCAAATTGTGCCATGATTATGGCGCTGAGCTGATGATGTCTATTGGACCTCGTGCGACTTATGACACCGGCGCCACAGTTTTATCCTCTCAGGGGGTCCGCATCAGTTATCGATTGCGCGGCATGGAACAGGTTTTACGCGCCATCGAGGATATTAAACGTGGTTATGAACTGGGTGTCCGTGGCTTTTTAGTTTATGATGAGGGCATGTTGTGGTTAGCCGGTCAGATGCGTCAAGATGGTGCACTCCCGAAGGATATCATCTTCAAATCCTCAGCCCACTTAGGTCACTGTAACCCCTGCTCGTTCCGTTTGCTTAAAAGCTTAGGCGCAGATAGCATTAACCCGGTGCGCGACCTGCAGATCCCGATGATTGCCGCCCTCCGAGCTGCTGTGGATACACCGCTTGACCTGCACACCGACAACCCACCCGCCTCAGGTGGTTTTATCCGGGTTTATGAAGCGCCAGAAATTGTGCGCGTGGCGGCTCCTGTGCATTGTAAGACCGGCAATTCCGTCGTCAGTGCTCATGGTTCTTTAACATCTGCCAGAGATGGAAAATTAATGGCTGATCAGGCTTCAATTGTTGTTGAAATGGTTAACAAATATTATCCAGAATTTAAGCAGACAGAAAAGGGCGCTGCAGACCTTCACATCCCTGCAGTTTAATTTTATTAGTTTTAGATAGGAGATTGAGATGTCTGATTGGAAATTGCCGCCTGAAGGCGGTTATATGGAAAGGCCCGTTGGTCTTTATCTGCAAACGATGAACATGACGGAGATTGCCGAACGGCAGAAGACCAATGACATCATCATCATTCCTGTTGGCAGCACCGAATGTCATGGCGCCGCCCAGCCCCTCGGTGAGGATACATTCCTCGTCACGCGCATGGCCGAACAGGTGGCGCTCAAGACCGGATGCACCGTTGCAGAACCGATCTGGTATGGATCGCATCCTTATAATCATCTTGGTATGCCGGGCACCGTCGTCGTCCCCGAGGATATCTTCTTAGGCAACCTGCGGGCGGTGATTGCTGGATTATGGAATATGGGCTTTCGAAAGCAAATTTTGTTGAATGGACATGGCCAGGAAGAGGTGATCCCATTGGCTTTACACCAATTTGCCAAGAAGTACCAGGTGCCTGCCGTGTTAATCTCACTGCATTGGCCAACCGTCATTCACGATTTTCTAAAGGACAAAGCCCATGGTGGCCCCTTTGAGACGCCCTTCCGGCATGCGGATGAAGCTGAAGCCTCTTATTCCCTGGCCCTTTTCCCTGAATTCATGCAAATGGAACTGGCTGAGGATTCATTCCCTAAGGGATTTTTCCCCCCCGGTCATGTCGATGGCGGCGGTGAGGTTTATCATCGACCTATCAAAGGTCATGAGCACGTTGGATTGAGCGGTATTGAAGTGCTTTCAACCCCAGAAGGGGTGATTGGAAGACCAACGCTGGCTGATCCTGAGAAGGCTAAACCGGGGCTTGAAGCGCTATTTGACTACATGGTCAAATTGATTGGCGATATTTTGAACAGCTTCCCACCTGGGCAGCTCCCGCCATTAGATAAAATGACCATGCGTGATAAGGAAGAAATTGATGCTTTGTTAAAAGGTCCATTAAATGGCGGAAAGCATATTTATACGGTTGCGTACCCACCATAAAATTAACTCAATACGACCTGGAGGAAAACGATGAAAATTCTACGTGTCGATATGAAATCGTTGGAAGTCACATCTGAGTCGGTTTCTGCCAATTACGAACGTCTGGGTGGGAGAGGGCTTATTGCCCGTGTGCTGCTTAACGAAGTGCCGCCAATGTGTGACCCACTCGGACCAGAAAACAAATTGATCTTTTCTCCAGGTCTTTTGGGGGGCTCTGGTATCACAACAACTGGTCGCCTTTCAATCGGGGGTAAAAGCCCTCTGACAAAGGGTGTCAAAGAAGCAAATGCTGGCGGTACCGCTGGTGATGCACTGGGCAAATTAGAAATCAAAGCGGTTATTGTTGAAAACACACCCGTTGATGATCAATGGCACTTCCTATATATTCCAGAAATCGGCGCTGCAACGCTGTTGCCTGCGGATGACCTGGTTGGATTGGGTACTTATGCGACATCGGAGACCTTGGAAGAAAGGTTTGGCGATAAGGTTTCGATCATCTCAATCGGACAGGCGGGAGAATTTAGGATGCGCGGCTCAGGGATTGCTGTAACAGGGTATAAAAACCAGCGCAGCAATCAAGCGGCAAGAGGTGGATTGGGCGCGGTGATGGGGAGCAAGCACTTAAAAGCTGTCGTGATTGAAATCCCTCGAGCACGGCGAACAGCCGTTAAGCCAGATTTATTAAAGCAAGCCAGCCGTACATTTTTTCAAGAACTTTATACCAGTCCAAAATTAGGTAAAAACGGTGCCCAACACCTATACGGAACCTCAGCGATCGTTGGGGCTGTGAATGGGATGGGATCCTTGCCCACCCGAAACTTCAGCAGTGGTAGTTTTGAGGGATCTGAGACATTGCGTGGTGAATATATGCGGGAGGTGATCCTTCAACGTGGTGGGGAGGTGAGCACGGCTTGTATGCCTGGCTGTGTGATTTCTTGCCGAAACGTCTATGTTGACAAAAATGGTGAACCAATTGTGGGCACCCTCCAATATGAAACGATCGGATTGATGGGTTCGAACCTGGGCTTGAGCGATCTGGATGATGTTGCCCGCCTTAATTATATGTGCAATGATTTTGGATTGGATACGATCGAGACCGGGGCTGCTCTGGGTGTGGCCACCGAATCTGGGTTGGCTAAATTTGGGGATTTCGAGAGTATTGCGAAGCTCTTGGAGCAAGTTGCTGAGGGCACTGAGATTGGGATGATGATCGGCAACGGTGCAGTTGCTACTGGAAAAGCGCTTATTAATGAAAGGGTGCCGGTTGTGCTGGGCCAGGCGATGCCAGGCTATGATCCCCGCAGTCTGAAAGGGAACGGGGTCACCTATGCCACCTCAGCGATGGGGGCGGATCACACAGCAGGCAATGCCTTTGGGGCGCGCAATGAGGTCAATCCCCTGGGCATCGAAGGTCAAAAAGAGCTTTCCTTGAAACTCCAGATCATTGGTGCCATGCTCGACAGCACGGGTTTATGCCTGTTTTCCAGGCCACCCGTTATTGCGAATCCACAACTAATGGTGGATATGATCAACGGCCTTTATGACTGGGGTTGGACCCCAGAGGATTTGGACCGAGCCAACCGGGATGTCTTACGGATGGAAAACGAATTCAATCAAAAAGCTGGCATTACTGCTAAAGATCATCGCATCCCCGAATATATGACCAAAGAACCACTGCCACCTCATGATGCGGTGTTTGACATCCCAGATAAGCACCTGGATGAAATATATGACGATTTATGATTGCTATAAGATCTGATAACCTTGTTGTTTTGATTAAAAAAAGAAACATAAACTAAATTTAGTTAAGAATTAATTGAAGGTGAAGGCCAAATAATATTTCATAATTGGTAGTTAGCTGGAGAAAAGGAGCATGTGGTCCTTGCTTAATTTTCCCTGGCATGCATTTAATTAATGCAAAAGTGTTCTTCATTAAAGGAGAGAAATGCACTTGCTTACCGTCGAGGGATTAAATAAATCATTTGGGGGTCTAAAAGCGGTCAGTGAATTATTTTTTGAAGTAGGTAAAGGGGAAATCGTTGGTCTAATTGGTCCAAATGGATCAGGCAAGACTACGACATTAAATCTTATTACTGGACATCAGATAACGGGTCGATATTATTTGATGGCGAAGACATTGCTGGTTGCCCTCGCAGTCGTGTTTGTCATAGTGGTATTGCCCGTACCTTCCAAATCAATAAACCTTTTCTAGAACTCAAAGCGATTCAAAATGTAACAGTGGGCAGGGTTTATGGTCGGAATAGCACCAAGAATCTCGATAAAGCCACCGAGGAATCATTCCAATTCCTCGAAAAAGTTGGTCTTCTGGATAAGGCAGATGTCTTAGCTAAGGACCTGACACTGATGCAGCGAAAAAAGCTCGAGTTGGCTAGAGCGTTGGCAGCTCAACCCAAATTATTGCTGCTGGACGAACTCATGGCTGGATTAAACCACGCAGAAGCCGAAGAGGCGATGGAAACCGTCAGAGAAATCAGAGATTCTGGCATCACCATCGTGATCGTTGAACACATCATGAAAGCGGTTATGGGATTATCTGACCGGATTGTTGTGTTGAACATGGGTGAGAAGATCGCGGAAGGAACACCGACAGAAATTTCTCATGACCCCCATGTGATTGATGTCTACCTAGGAAAACACCATGCTAGAAATTAAAGATATCGATGTCTTCTATGGCGATCTGCAAGCCTTATGGGGCGTGTCGCTGGAAGTTAAAGAAGGTGAGTTTGTTTCTCTGATCGGCCCCAATGGTGCAGGGAAAACCACTGCGCTAAAGTCAATATCCGGCCTGCTCAAGCCTTCTTCTGGTAGCATCATCTTCCATGAGCACGAATTATCCAAAGAATCACCTGATAAGATCGTAGATTTGGGCATATCACAGGTCCCTGAGGGCGGCAGCGTGTTTGCCAATATGACCGTCATCGAAAATCTTGATGTGGGTGCCTTTATTTTCAGAGCAAGATCCGCGAGACAAGAATCACTGGATCGGGTGTTTGAGACCTTTCCTCGGTTGGCTGAACGCAGGAATCAGCGTGCAGGTACCTTGAGCGGAGGGGAGCGGCAAATGTTGGCGATAGGACGAGCCTTGATGTCCAAACCTAAGCTTCTGATGCTGGATGAGCCATCCTTTGGTCTGGCGCCTATCCTGGTTGATAACATTTTTGAGATGATCCAGGCGATTAACAGACAGGGCGTAACAATTTTACTGGTTGAGCAGAATGTCAGGGCAGCATTAGAGCTGGCACAACGATCCTATGTGATCGAAAATGGTCGGATTCTGGGTCAAGGATCTGGTGATGATCTCCTTTATTTTGAGTCTGTCCGCAGTGCCTATCTTGGATGAAGAAGAGGTTTATATGATTCAATCTCTCTCACAAAATCTCGTTTATGGCATTTTAATTGGCGCATTATATGGGCTTGCAGCCGTTGGCCTTTCATTGGTTTTTGGCGTGACCAAATTGCTGAATGTCTCTCATGGTGAACTCCTCATGCTTGGGGGATACGCCAGTTTCTGGGTTTTTAGATTATTGGGCGTTGACCCCTTTCTCTCGATACCATTAACCATCATTTTTCTACTGATTATTGGAATTATTATTTACAAGCTAGTTTTTTCACGCACAGTGATGTTTGATGTTGAGAATAAAATTAAAAGCTCCCTCCTGGTTGGGTTTGGTCTATCGATTGTCTTGCAGAATGTCGCACTCCAGTTATGGACAGCTGATGACCGATCGATTACAACTTCCTATTCTGCTACGGCCTTCACATTTCTTGGGATTCGATTTCCTGTTGTGCGATTAGCCAGTTTGGGGATCACATTGGTGGCTGTGCTTGCCCTCCACTTTTTCTTGCAGAAAACATATACGGGTAAGGCCATTCGGGCAACGGTTGAAAATTGGGAAGCAGCCTCACTGATGGGCATCAATGTCCAAAAAGTCTACCTTCTGTCTTTCATCATAGGCTGTGCCCTGGCAGGGGTAGCTGGCACCCTGGTGATTATGGGATTTTCCATCGAGCCATCCATGGGATTGCAGTGGACCTTGAAAAGTCTGGTTGTGATGGTTCTGGGCGGTCTGGGTAATATGATCGGCACCTTTGTCGGTGGGATTATCCTGGGCGTCACGGAATCTGCCACTGGCTTTTTCATTGGTGGGAATTACCGCCAGATTGCTGGCCTGGTGCTATTTGTTTTGATCTTGATTTTCAGACCTCAAGGATTGTTTGGCATTAAAGAAGGTGATAAATGAAGAAGACGACGCTTTTCGTTGTGATTATTATTCTCATCGCTTTAGTCCTGGCATTAGTACCCTTGTGGATAAAGAAGAATAGCACGCTTACGGTCCTCTGTAATATATTTCTCTATATCGCGCTGGCATCGAGTTGGAACATTCTGGGAGGGTATGCTGGGCAGGTCAGTTTAGGGCATGCCGCCTTTTTTGGTTTAGGCTCGTTAGTCACACGTCTTTTATGGTTTGCAGGTTGGCCGCTTATCATTGGCCTTATCCTAGGTGGGATTGTTGCGGCGCTATTTGGCTTATTGATAGGGTCTCCCGCGTTTAAATTAAAGGGAGCTTATTTCACTATTGGTACCCTTGCCTTGAGTCAAATTTTATATATGACCGTAGGTAACATCTTTGCGACAAGTTCTGCCTTACCCCTTGAGGCGCTACAGAACTATAGTCTGACACCGCGCTATTTATTGTTCCTAGCTGTAGCGCTCGTGACTATATTAACCTCATACATCTTAGCAAAGTCCAGTTTTGGGTTAGGGATGAAGGCAGTCAGAGAAGAGTAAGATGCAGCTGAGTCCCTGGGTGTGAACGCTATCCGTCATAAACTTATCGCGCTTCTCGTCAGCTCATTTTTAGCCGGTTTGGCTGGTGGGGCTTTTGCGTATTTCCATGTGGGTTACTATCCTTATTATCCATTTAGTCCCATCTGGTCCCTTGATTCACAAATGATGGCATTTATTGGCGGCACAGGTACGATCGTGGGTCCGATCATTGGTGCCGTGTTTTTTGAACTCTTAAAGGAATATCTATCGTTGACATTGCCCAAATTTCATTTAACCGTGTTTGGTGTCTTATTTATTTTAGTGGTTCTCTTTCTGCCAGGCGGCTTGGCTGGACTGTGGAATAAGATCAAAAAGGTCCGATTTAAGAAGCCAAAGCAGGAAGGTGAGCCTCAGGTTATGTAGTCTGCAATATGAGTAACTTCGAAAGGAGGTGATTACCGGCATCTTCGTAAAGCAAGTCCGATTGACTATCGATTTCAGTGAATTTAGTTACCAAAAGGAGAAAGAATCATGAAATTCAGAGTTACCCTTGTTTTAATCTTGTTAGTTGCCAGTTTGGCTTTGGCAAGTTGTGCGCCAAAAGCAGAAGAACCGGCCGTGGTTGAAGAACCTGAAGTAGTGGAGGAACCCGAAGTTGCTGTTGAGGAACCTGAAGTCGAGGAACCCGAAGTTGAGGAACCTGAGGTGGTTGAGGAGCCTGCTGAGGAATTCCCGCCTGCGCCAGAATTCATTGAGCTTGGTTCTTCCATAGCCTTAACTGGCAATTTTGGTTCACTTGGCAACCTGGTTCTGCCTGGCTATCAGATCGCGATTGAACATGTCAACGCTGATGGTGGCGTTTTTGTGAAAGAATATAACACAAAAATCCCGCTGCGGCTCACCTATTATGATGATGAGTCCGATCCGGCTAATGCTGCGACAAAGATGGAGACCTTATACTCCGAACACGAATTGACAGCTTATTTGGGTGGTGGTGGGAGCGCAATGCACAACGCTTGTATCCCGATTGCTGAAAAGAACAAGGTCCCCTATCTAGCTGTCTCCTTTGCGCTCTACTCAGTCCACCAAAAGGGCTATCAATATTTGTTCTCACCCTTCCCCAAATCACCCGCCCAGGCCGAGGATGTATTCAAGATCTTGAATGATGCCGTTGCAGAGGGTGAACGCCCCACCAAAGTTGCCATGTTTATGTACATCGATGACTGGGCAAAAG